>JAFDHD010000055.1 GCA_019308995.1 Deltaproteobacteria bacterium
TTCCTGGCCAATTTTCATCCGGAACGGGGCTATGGCGGCCGTATTTACGGAATTATGGATCGCCTGGCCGCCGGGGTGCCCTGGGACCAGGTCGGAACAGACTCCTTTGGAAATGGCAGCGCCATGCGCGTTGCACCGGTAGGCTTTTTCTATTATGACGATCTGGCGCAGCTCAAAGAGGCGGCGATGGCTCAGGCGACTATTACGCATCGTCACCCTGAAGCCCTGGCCGGGGCCGTTATTCAAGCCGGTGCTGTGGCGCTGGCCCTTAGGGCCGGGCTGGAAGGTCAAGGTGTCAACGCTGAATTATTTTTACGCACCCTGGCCGATATCTCGGAAGATCTGGACACTCGCTCATCCGCCAGGCTCCTGACCCTCATTGATCTTGAACCCGGGCCGATCGCGGAGCTGATCCCTCGTGTCCAGGTCCTGTTCCGATGCGATGTCAGGGCCATTGAAGCCGTACCCCCGGCGGTGGCCTCTTTTCTATTGACCGATGATTTCATTTCAGCCATTACCCTGGCTGTCAATCTGGGAGGGGATACCGATACTCTGGGGGCCATGGCCGGGGCGGTCGCTGGGGCCTACTATGGGCGGAAGGCCTTACCTGAGCCATGGCTGGAGCTTTTGGAGAACGGACCTCTGGGACGTGACTACGTCATGGACCTCGGCCATCGAGCCGCAGCTCTGAAAATTGAAAAGATGTCTACCATCAGGCAGCCCAGGTCTTGACTCAAAAATTAAATGATGATAGGAGATGACATCCAAGGAGGGGAAAGCCCTCCCTAACCAGCGCCGCTAGCTCAACTAGGCAGAGCAAATGACTCTTAATCATTAGGTTGTAGGTTCGATTCCTACGCGGCGCACCAAGAAAATCAAGGGGTTACAAGTATTTAAGCCGTAACCCCTTTTTCCCAAACCTCGGCAAACCTCGGCAAATTAGGTCCAAAAGACTGCATTTTGCAGTCAATTTGCATACAGTTTTATTCAGCCATTCCTTTAACAGCCAGTAGCTTGGTCTTGTCCTGGCTTCCCTTGGAGCTTCCGAAGAAATATTGAATTACCGCCCCGAAGTCTCCTATCAAGGCCCCGAAGAGCATATAGATAGCCTGAGCAGAGCCTTGCGGCTTGGTCTTGAATTGGCCCTGCCTTCTTTAGGAGTACTTCAAAATATTGTATGAGATTCGATTATGACCAACCTTTCGGATACTGCTATATCGAAAACACTGGGAACCTTTTGATTTTTATCATAATGTTAAGTAATTTTAACTATTTGAATTTTAATGATAAACAAGCTATACTTGAACCCAGAATTCAACGAAAATTTTCAGTATTGTATATCAATACTTAAATTCCAGTATAATCCACAATGATGCACGTACTCATAACCGAACGGTATTATCTCTATGCTATTACCTATTTGTTGATAAAATATTTATAATGAAACCCCAAGCTGATTATTGTGTAATCTGATCTGATGAAAACAAATCAATTCCAACCATGGGATAGGTTGACAAAAAAATTGATTCTTTCCATAATTAATGATAGGTGAGGGCGTCATCTTGTGGTCAGTATTGACACCAGGAAGTTTTTCGGTAAACCGATACGGAGGGCGGCATGAAATTAGCGACAATTCAAAGATGCCCGACTTCGCATCGGCTAAACCCAGCGCACACCACTGGTTGCGTTGTATCGCTCATGGTGATTTCGAACTAATTTGAGAGGTCTATTAATATGAATATCATTGTTTCCGGGTCACTGGCATATGATAGAATTATGGATTTCCAGGGATACTTCTCGGAGCATATCCGCCCCGAGAAAATACATGTTTTGAACGTCTGCTTTCAGGTGAATGGCATAAAGGAGAATGTCGGCGGCACGGCAGGCAATATTGCCTACGCGCTTGCCCTGATGGGCGAAAAGCCCGGAATATCCGCTACTATCGGTCATGATTATCATAAGTACTTCGAATGGCTGGCGAAGAATGGAATCTCTACCGAAAACATCAAAATCATAGAGGACGAATTTACTGCAGGCGCCTACATAATCACCGACCGGGCAGACAACCAGATCACCGGGTTCAACCCAGGCGCTATGAAACATTCTTCCTCTCTGGATTTTAATAAACTCAATCCAGAGGAGACCATTGTTATCGTCTCTCCCGGCAATCTTGAGGACATGGTGAACTACCCACGCCTCTGTAAGGCCAGGGGGATAGACTATATCTTTGACCCTGGTCAATCACTGCCCATGCTGCATGCGAAAGACCTGGTTCAGGCCATAGATGGGTGCCGGATTCTGATCTCAAATGATTATGAACTGAATCTGATCATGAGCAAGACCGGGTTAAGCAAAGAAGCCTTGCTTGAGCGCGCCAGGGTTATCATTGTGACCATGGGAGAGCTTGGTTCACAGATCTCCACGCGCGATGGTGAAATAAGCATCCCTGCTGTTAAGCCAAAGACGGTACAGGACCCGACAGGCGCCGGCGATTCATACAGGGGCGGGCTCATCAGCGGTCTGGTCCGGGGCAAAGACATCGAGCAGTGCGCCAGGATCGGCAGCGTATGCGCTTCCATTGCTATAGAATACTACGGCACGCAGGAATACAGGTTCAGCCCCGAGGAATTCAACGAAAGGCTTCAACGAGAGGCTTAATGGGTGCTACTGATATTGTTCTGAGCGAAATAGCAAAGATCATTCTAAAGGGTTTGGATGAAAACTAAGGTTATGCTTCATATTTTAAGTCTCTACTGTTAAACCAGCAATTAACGAATATATTATTCATGGGTGCGTTTTGAGAGCTGAAAAAAGGTACAGGGGGTAAGTTTGCATGGTTAAGCGCTTGAAATAATTTAAAAAAAATCTAGATTTTTAGTAAAAAGTCTGCTACGCTTCTTATTGGAGTCCTTTGGCGTAAGCGAAGCAAGGGAACTCAAAGTGAAAAAGGCAATCGGTGGGTGGAGAAAATTCTATCTCTGAAGCAAACTTGCCGCATACGCTCCATGGCCACTTTCCCCATCTTGGTGGAGGTCATGGATTCTTTTTTCAAAGATCAAAAACCAAATCTAAAATGGGTTACTCAAGGGTAAATTACCTCAAAACCCCCTGAACGTGTACATATTTTTAATAAAGAAAGGTGGTTGAGATGGAGGAATTGATCAAAGATTTAGAGCGTCGCAAGGAAAAGGCTCTGATGATGGGCGGTCAAGCCAAGATAGACCGACAGCATAGCCTGGGGCACTATACGGCCCGCGAAAGAATAGATCGTCTTGTTGATCCCGATACCTTTTTAGAACTGGGCATGCTTAACCATTCCGATGATCCGGGCATGGATGAGAGAGGCCTTGGGGACGGGATGATCTGTGGGCTTGGCAAGATTGAAGGCCGACCAGCGGTCATCGCCGCCGCGGACAAGACCGTCTACGCCGCGACTGAAGGGCAGGCTCATTTCAGAAAGAGCGTCCTTGTTAATGAATACGCTGTGAAGCGCGGGCTTCCTATTTTTCACCTCGCCGAGGGCGGGGGTTTGAGAATACCTTATGGCATGGGCTCGGATGGGATCAGTGAAAACATGATGCCACTGAATCTTCTGAGGCATGGCCGGACGACACCTCTTCTTGTCGGAATCATGGGTGATAGTTACGGCGGACCGACCTGGCACGCGGTTTCAGCCGATTTCACGGTGCAGCAGAAAGGCGCCTGTATGGCGGTTTCCAGTCCCAGGATGCTCGAGATTGCCATCTCGGAAAAGATTACGCCAGAAGAGCTGGGAGGATGGAAGGTCCACGCTGAACTGACCGGTCAGGTGGACGCTTTTGCCGAGAATGATGATCATTGCCTCGAGGTCATGAAGGAGTTTTTCAGTTACATGCCTTCCAATCACTCCGAGGAGCCGCCCTATAAAGCCACAAACGACGACCCCTGCCGCCGCGTGGATGAAGTGGTCAAGATTGTTCCGACTCAGATGAACAGGGCTTACGAAATGAGGCGGTTGATCAAAGTCCTGGTGGATGATGGCGCATTTTTCGAACTAAAAGAATTCTATGGCAAGGCGCTCATTACAGGCCTGGCCAGATTCAACGGCCAGGTCGTAGGCATAATAGCCAGTCAGCCCATGTTCAACGCCGGTGCGGCCGGTCCTCAGGAGTGCGACAAGGCCATTGAGTTCATCTGTCTCTGCGATTCCTATAATATCCCCATGGTATTCCTGCACGATGTCCCTGGTTTCTATATCGGCAGCTATGCGGAACAGCATAAGATGCCTACCAAGATCATGGTCTGGAACCAGGCCATTGCCTGGTCAACCGTGCCCAAGATATCCGTGGTGGTGCGAAAAAGCATTGGCGCTGCCTACGGTAATATGTGCGGGCCCAACATGGGCGGTGATTTAGTGGTGGCCTGGCCCACGGCGCAGATCAGCTTCACCGGGGATGAAGTCGGGGTGAACGTGGTCTATGGCCGGCAGCTGGCGGAGTCGGAAAATCCTGAGCAAGAAAGAAAAGAACTATTAAAGCAATGGTCTTATAACAGCGCGCCATACAAGGCCGCGGCCAGGCACCTGATTGACGATGTCATTGATCCCAGAGACACCCGCAAGTTCCTGTGTCAGGCCCTGGAATATTCCTGTGCGAAAAACAGGTCCAAGAGTCAGCGGCTGCTGGCTAATTGGCCGACAGGATATTAAAAATAGTACGCCTCCGAACGAACAATAACAGATAGGTTAAACCCGACATTGATGACACACCCCGTCGCGTCCAACTAGGAAAAAAGTATTAGTTTCTCACCTAAAAAAACCCTAGAGAATAGTACTTTCTTCGTATTGACATATTAAATGCGTTTGTAGCTTAATGGTAAATACCGGAGATAATTAAACCGAGTCAGGATGGGCGTCCTGGCCGGTTCGGGAGCGATGGCCGAACTGACAACTAACTCCAACCTATCCCCGGCGCCTTCTTGCTCCTTGGTTCTGGCCTCATTAGTCTTATAGGATTGAAGAAAAAGTTCTTTAGCTAACCAAACTTCAATCATCTCCTACCCCCAGGCAGGGTCGGAAACGGCCCTGCCATTTCTTTATGATTCCCCAAAGCAACTTTCCTTATGGGCTAAATCCCTCGCGCCTACCGGTCCATTGGCTCTGAACCTTATTTATAGCTCTTTTCGTCCCACGCGGGTCAGGGTGGCTCGCGAAGGGGGTCTCTCTGATAATAAAAATTATATGAGTCAAAAAGATTGACTTTCAAGGGGTGTTTGGGGAGTATAAAATAGCTTAAGCGATCATTATAATAGAAATTGTATGCCTTGGGCTTGTTAAACGGGTGCAAAGATTGAGAGAAAATTTTTATAGCTGATGGCATTTTGCTTTATAAAGCATGAAATGAAAAAAGCAGAGGATGGATCAATGAAGGCTCGAACACGCCGCTTGTTGGTTATTTTCATTTTTTTTCTTATTTTTATCCCGGGGCACTCTCAGGCCGCGCAAGACGTGACCATAACTCACGCTCTGGCCATGAGCGGCACACCCAGGTATCCAGCCGGATTTACTCATTTTGATTATGTAAACCCTCACGCACCCAAAGGCGGATCAGCGAGGTTATCCGCCGTTGGAACTTTTGATAGCTTCAATCCCTTCATTGCCAAGGGCGTTTCCGTTTCAGGGAATCTTTTGATTTATGATTCACTTACTGTCGCCTCATCTGATGAGCCGTTCACACAATATGGTTTAATCGCAGAAAAGATCGAGATACCCGGGGATCGGTCCTGGGTGATCTATCATATTAATCCGCAAGCTCGATTTCACGATGGCAAACCAATAACCGCTCATGATGTTGTTTTCACATTTAATGTGCTTATGTCAAAGGGATCTCCTCTTTACAAGAAATACTACGCTGATGTCGAAAAGGTTAAGGCCTTAGACAAGCTTCGAGTAAAATTTCATCTCGGTCAAAAACCCAATCCTGAACTGGCGTTGATTCTCGGACAAATAAATGTCCTCCCCAAACATTACTGGGAAAATCGCGATTTCTCAAAAACCACGCTCGATATCCCTCTGGGCAGCGGGCCTTATAAGATTTCAAAATTTAAACCCGGACATTCCGTCACCTACGAGCGCGTGAAAGACTACTGGGCCAAAAACCATCCTGTGAACAAAGGCCGCTTTAACTTCAACACGATCACGATTGATTATTATCGCGACGCTACGGTGGCGCTGCACGCATTTAAATCCGGTGAATACGACTTCCGGCTTGAGAATATCGCCAAGAATTGGGCGACCGCATATACCGGCCCAGCGGTTGACAACGGACTCATTATCAAGGAGGAAATAAAGCACGAACAGAATCAAGGCATGCAGTGCTTTGTCTTTAACACTCGCCGGTCTTTCTTCAAGGACAGGAAGGTTCGTCAGGCCCTGGCCTATGCCTTTGACTTTGAATGGAGCAACAAGACCTTTTTTTATAATCAGTACAGGCGCAGCGCCAGCTTTTTTTCCAACTCCGAGTTGGCCTCAAGCGGGCTGCCGTCACCTGAGGAGCTAGCCATTCTTGAGCCGTTCAGGGGGCGGCTGCCTCAGGAGGTATTTACCAAAGAGTACATCCCGCCGAAGACTGAAGGCTCCGGGGACATCCGAGGCAATCTCCGGCAGGCCGTGAGATTGTTAAAAGAAGCTGGATGGGTCATAAAAAAGAAAAAGCTTACCAATATTCAGACTGGAAGAATCTTGAAATTTGAGATTCTCCTTATTTCCCCCTCGTTTGAACGTATTGTCTTGCCATTCAGAAAAAATCTATCCAGGCTCGGTATTGTAACAACCTCCCGGGTCGTGGACACATCCCAGTATATCAACCGGCTCAATGAGTTTGATTTCGACATGATCGTCTTTTCTTTTGGTCAATCTCTGTCCCCGGGCAACGAACAAAGGTATTTCTGGCATTCAAGTTCCGCCGACATCCCCGGGAGCAGGAATTATATCGGCCTGAAGAACCCGGTGGTTGATGCCTTGGTGGACCTGATAATCCAAGCTCCTAGCCGAAAGGACCTCGTTAACAGAACAAAGGCACTGGACCGCGTTCTGCTCTGGGGCCACTATGTTATTCCTCAATGGCACCTGAACTACTTCCGCGTGGCGTACTGGAACAAATTTTCACATCCCCAAAAGACGCCTAAATACGACCTGGATTTTTACAGCTGGTGGATAAATCCTCAGAAGAAAAAAGTTTCTTTGAGGTAAAATAGTCAACGAGGAACCCCGCCAAAAAAAATGATCGCCTATATTATTCGACGCCTTCTCCTTATCATTCCAACCCTGCTCGGGATCATGACCATCAATTTTATTGTTATTCAGGCCGCGCCGGGAGGGCCTGTCGAGCAGATGATTGCCAGGATTCAGGGCGAGGATGTCAGGGCCACCGAACGGTTTGCCGGAAGCACGCGGGGGGAAACGTTAAAGACTGAGTCTTCCTTGAGTTCAAAAAGCAGGTACAGGGGCGCCCAGGGTCTGGCGCCCGAACTTATCAAAGAGATAGAACAGCTTTACGGGTTTGACAAACCTACCCACATCCGGTTTTTCACGATGCTAGTGAATTACATGAAGTTTGACTTTGGGGAGAGTTTTTTCCGTAATCAAAAGGTTATCAGTCTCATAATTTCTAAAATGCCTGTATCCATTTCTTTGGGGATCTGGAGTACCCTCCTGATCTATACCATCTCTATTCCTTTAGGCGTCCGCAAAGCGGTCAAACACGGCACGCACTTCGACGTCTGGACCAGCACGGCCGTCATAGTGGGCAATGCCATCCCGGTTTTCCTTTTCGCGATCATGCTGATCGTCTTCTTTTCCGGGGGGAGTTATTTTGACTGGTTCCCCTTGCGCGGCCTGACCTCTGACAATTTCGATTCACTTTCACTCATGGGGAAGATTGCCGATTATTTCTGGCACCTGACTCTTCCCATTACCGCCATGGTCATAGGAGGCTTCGCCACCTTGACCATACTGACTAAGAATTCGTTTCTGGATGAGATCGGGAAGCAGTATGTTATCACCGCCAGAGCCAAAGGGCTGACCGAAAAGAGGGTCCTGTATGGACATGTGTTCCGGAACGCCATGTTGATCATCATCGCCGGTTTCCCCTCGGCGTTCATCAGCATGTTCTTTACTGGATCGCTCCTGATCGAAGTTATTTTTTCTTTGGACGGTCTGGGGTTACTGGGATTTGAGTCCACCATTAACCGCGATTATCCGGTGATGTTCGCTACCTTATATATATTCACCCTGATCGGGCTTCTGATGAAGCTAATCAGCGATATTACCTATACTGTTGTTGACCCGCGCATAGACTTTGAATCGAGAAATTAATAACTTCTGATGAATACTCAAAAACGCTTTCAATTAAATCCGATCAACAGACGCCGCTGGCTAAACTTTAAGGCCAACCGCCGCGGCCACTTCTCGTTATGGATTTTTTTGTTTCTTTTTATTTTCTGCCTGTTTGCCGAGTTCATTGCCAACGATAAACCTCTGATTATCTATTATGACTCTAAGATTTTTTTACCTGTATTTATAGAATACCCGGAAACCGTTTTTGGCGGCGAATTTGAGACCGAGGCCGACTATCGTGATCCATTTGTTCTGGATCTTATCCGGGAAAAAGGCTGGGCCGTCTGGCCGCTTATCCGTTACAGTTATGACACCATAAATTATAATCTGCCCGTGGCCGCGCCGGCGCCGCCCTCGGCTGAAAACTGGCTGGGCACTGACGATCAGGGCCGGGACATCGTGGCCCGGCTGATATACGGTTTCAGGATTTCCATATTATTTGGCCTCTGCCTGGCCCTTATCGGCTCAATTATCGGAATTACAGTCGGCGCGACTCAAGGTTTCTATGGAGGATGGATAGATATCCTCGGTCAGCGTTTTCTTGAAATCTGGTCAGGCCTCCCGGTTCTTTTTCTGCTCATAATTCTTTCAAGTTTTGTAGAACCCAACTTCTGGTGGCTGCTGGGCATAATGCTGCTGTTTAGCTGGATGACTCTGGTGGACCTGGTGCGGGCTGAATTCTTGCGCGGCCGCAATCTGGAGTATGTTCGCGCTGCTCGCGCCTTGGGCCTGGGCAATGCGGCTATCATGGCCAAGCATATCCTGCCAAACGCCATGATCGCGACCATGACCTTTTTGCCTTTTATCCTCAACGGCGCCATCATCACCTTAACCTCTCTGGATTTTCTCGGTTTTGGTTTACCGGCCGGTTCGCCTTCGCTCGGTGAAATACTGGCGCAAGGCAAGGCGAACTTGCACGCTCCCTGGATCGGCATTTCGGCCTTTGTCGTCCTGTCAATCATGCTGATCCTCCTGGTGTTTATCGGGGAGGCGGTCCGCGACGCTTTTGACCCCAGGCTGTATGCGGAACACTAGGCAAGATATATGCGCGAGGCGCTACTAAAAATAAAGGACCTATCCGTTGACTTCCATACCGCGGGGAAGGTGGTGCATGCGGTCAAAAATGTTTCCCTGGAAATTGCCAAGGGGGAGACGCTGGCCCTGGTCGGAGAAAGCGGTTCCGGGAAATCGGTCACGGCCCTCTCCATTTTGCGTTTACTGCCTTATCCCGTGGCGTATCATCCGTCTGGCAGCATCCTCTTTGACGGAAAGGAAACGCTTGAGGCCTCCAACCAGGAATTGCGCTCCCTGCGCGGCCACCGAGTGGGGATGATATTCCAGGAGCCTATGACCTCACTCAATCCTTTGCATACTGTTGAGAAACAGATCGCCGAGACCCTGTTCCTTCACCAGGATTTGAATCACAAGGAGGCAAGAGACCATACACTTGAGCTTCTGGAACTTGTGGGTATCCCGGACGCTGAGCAGCGTTTGAAATCCTATCCCCATGAACTCTCCGGCGGGCAGCGGCAGCGGGTCATGATCGCCATGGCCCTGGCTAACGAACCTGACCTGCTCATTGCTGACGAACCCACCACCGCGCTAGATGTCACCGTGCAGGCCCAGATACTGGACCTGCTGGCAAACCTTCAAAAACAGCTCGGCATGACCGTGCTCTTGATTACTCACGATTTTGGAGTGGTGCGCCGTTTTTCCGACCGTGTTTGCGTAATGTATCAAGGAGAAATAGTAGAGGTTGGCGTGACTCAGGAAATCTTTTCAAATCCTCAGCATGAATACACCAGGCTCTTGTTAGAGGCTGAACCCAGCGGGAAGCCGAGCCCGGTGTCGGCAGATGCTCCACTGATCCTGAAGACAGACAGCCTCAAGGTCTGGTTTCCTGTTAAAAAAGGTGTTTTGAGGCGGACGGTAGACTATGTCAAGGCCGTAAATGACGTCTCGATAAAGGTTAAAGAAGGTCATTCGCTGGGCATTGTCGGTGAAAGCGGTTCCGGGAAATCAACTCTGGGCCTGGCCATCTTGAGACTTCTGGCTGGCAACGGTGAAATCGAGTTTGACAAGCGGCGCATTGATACCTGGAATCAGAAACAGGTAAGACCGTTGCGCCGAAAGATGCAGGTGGTTTTCCAAGACCCCTTTGGCAGCTTAAGCCCGCGCATGTCTGTCACCGCTATTATCGAGGAAGGGCTTAAGATCCACAAGATCGGGGATGAATCAATCCGGGAAGCCATGGTTATCGAGGCCCTGAACGAAGTGGGGCTCGAACCGGAGCTTCGTCACCGATACCCTCATGAACTATCCGGAGGGCAGAGGCAGCGTATCGCTATCGCCCGGGCTCTTGTCCTGAAACCGAAACTCATCATCCTCGATGAACCTACATCTTCTCTGGACAGGTCTATCCAGTTTCAAATCATTATCCTTCTTAAGAATCTACAAGAAAACCACGGCCTGACTTACCTGTTCATCACCCACGATTTAAAAGTCGTTAAAACCCTATGCCATGAAATAATCGTTATGAAGGCTGGAGAAATTGTCGAATCAGGCCCGGCCGATCAGGTTTTCAATAATCCAGAAGAGGCTTATACAAAAACCCTGCTCTCTGCGGCGTTTGATTAAGCGATTATTGATTCTGCCCATCGCCATAACAATCAGCCTGACGAATGCTTTCAGGAAAAGGGGTTCTTCCAACCCTTGCCTCAGAACCTATGCTAACGCGGTCAGGGTGCAGTCCTTCCCTGGCTGGCCGACGCAGATTAATCGAATCCAATGAACCTGGTGGTTTCCTCTAAGGAGGCCCGGGGGGATTGAAGCTTGTTCGCCGGGTATTCCGGGTCTGGATAACCGATTGGGGTACACAAAAAAATTTGTTTGGATTCGGGAATGCCGGTGTATTTCCGCACCACGTCCGGGAACATGATCCCCTGTCCCATGATGCAGGTGCCAAGACCGAAGGAAAGAGCGGTAAGGCAGATCGTTTGAATGATAATGCCTTGATCGGTGAAGGCATGCGCCGGCGCGAGAGACTTATCCGTGGATAAAATGATAGCCGCCGGAGCGTCGAAGAACCGAAAGCCCCTCATAGTCCAGGCCATTCGCTTTTCCTTGTCCTCACGGCCGATCCCCATTAATTTGAACAGCTCTATAGCCAAGCCGACCTGGCGCTCTCGATAGACGCCTTCATACTTTTCCATCTTGATATCCGGGTTGGGTCCCTTACCTGCGGTCAGCATTTCGATGTTGCCTTGTTTTATATTTTCCAGCGGCTCACCGGTGACGACCGTAATTTCCCATGACTGGGTGTTCATGGATGAAGGGGCGCGGGAAGCGATTTCAATAATTTCCTGCAGGATTTCCCTGGGCACTGGATCCGGTTTGTAACCCCTGATACTCTTTCGACCTTGTATGGCCTCAATTGCGTCCATAATAAATCCTCCTTTTTAAATTATTCAGTTAATTTTCTGAAAAGGTCCTTTTATTTGCCTTGGTTTTGAAATCTTTTCCTCAGTTCGCTTCTCAGAATCTTGCCTATAGGGCTTCGAGGCAGGGTTTCAACAAACTCCACTTGCTTCGGTTTCTTGAAGCTCGCCAGATTCGCCTTACAAAACTCGACGACCTCCTTGACCGTCATATGCTTGCCTTTTTCAAGCACCACGGCGGCGTGGACATTCTGTCCCCAGATCGGGTCCGGAACTCCAAACACAGCGGCCTCAGTAATCTTGGGATGACGGTACAGGACATCTTCCACTTCCTTGGGATAGATGTTTTCACCACCGCTCTTAATCATGTCGTGCTTTCTCTCAATAATGTAAAGAAAACCGTCCTCATCCATTTTCCCCAGGTCGTGTGTCCACAGCCAGCCGTCGCGAAGGGCATCCGCCGTCTTTTCCGGATCCTTGTAATATTCCTTCATTATGTTCGGACCGCGGATAACGATCTCCCCCACCTCGTTCGGGGCTATATCATGACCCTGTTCATCCACCACGCGCACCTCGATGGTAAAGGGAGAAAACCCGACGGAGTAAGGTTTGGAGGCGGTGTACTCCCTGGTGCGAGCCGCAATGAAGCCGCAGGATTCCGTCATGCCGTAACCTTCCTCAATGCCCGCGGTCGGGCAAACATCTTTCAACCGATTCCTGGTTTCGTCAGGCATGGTTTCCGCGCCAGACCCCAGGGTGTGGATTGAACTCAGGTCGTATTTTTTTATGTCCGGAACCTGAAGTATCAGGTTGTAAGTCGTGGAAACACCTTGCAGCCTGTTGATCTTCTCCTTTTCGATCCATTCTAACGCAGTTCGCGGATCAAATTTCTTGAGAACAACCTGCGGCGCCTGGTTGAAAAAGCAATAGAGGAAGTTTCCCAGGCCGCCGGTATGGAAGTAAGGTCCGCAGAGCAATGATTTCGGCCTGTCGGGCCAAAATTTCTCCCCTAAAATTCGAATACCCAGACACGCCCAGATCCAATTCCTGTGCGTGGCCAGAACTCCCTTGGGTTTCCCCGTTGTACCGGCCGTATATAAGATGGTGGCCGTGTCTTCCTCCTTGACTTCAACCGCTGGGCTTTCTATGGATGCCTCCGAGGTCATGACCTCAAAGTCAATGAAATCCTGAGAAGGGCCTTCTCCCATGATCATGAATTTCTGAACTTCATTGATGGAAGGCTTCATCTTCATGACGGTCTCTTCGAACTTGTCCTGAAAGATGATGCTGGTGGCATCCGAATGATTCACCACATAAGTAAGTTCATCTGGGGAATTCCGGAAATTGAGAGGTACAAATACAGCCCCGATCCGCCAGATTGCGAAAAACGTTTCTACCAGCTCCATGCAGTTGGTGCCCAAAACGGCCACATGATCACCCTTTTCGATCCCCGTGCTCAAAAGCGCGCTGGCTCTTTGATTTGCCTTGTCGCGCAGCCGGGAGCAGGTGGCCCGTGCGTCCTCAAAAATAACGATTTCGAGATCTGGATGTTTGTTGGCGTTCAGATCCAAAAGAGTTGACAGGGTCATTTCCATGGCTTAAATCTCCGTTCAGAATCGTATCAGGATTAAAATGTTGTTTTTTCACTCAATCAGGGATTATTTTTTTTGACTCGGCCTTTCTCTTTAAAATTACCTTAACTTTTGCTTGGAATCAAGGACGTTCCGCAGCCAATCCCCGAAATTCCTTCTATCCATACTTTCATTATTCTTTTGAGATAAATCTAGGGCAATTTGAGCGCACCTTTTAACTTTTTCCAGGTCACCTTCCAATGGCCATATAATTTACAGCCGATATAATACTGTCATTTACTCTCAAGCTCGCGTATACTCGCGATATCATAAATTAAACGCGTTAATTTAGAAAGCTTATCTAAAAAGCTTATCAGGGGAGGTCCCATGACCATACCGGCTATCAAGGTAGAAGATATTAGCTATTCCTATGGTGATATAGAAGCGGTTAAGGGTATCAGTTTTAAGGTGGCCCAGGGTGAGATTCTGGGATTTCTCGGACCGAACGGGGCAGGCAAATCAACGACCATCAAGATGCTCACCGGCCAGCTAACACCAAAGAATGGTAAGGCCTCCATCTTGGGTGTGGACGTGACCAGGGACGACCCCAAAATCCAGGCTCAAATCGGGCAGGATTGACTCTCAGGCATGAATTTGGGAATATAGAATCCGTTTTATTGGGAATTCAAGATGATATCGGTTGTCCGGGAAGGAAGGGTACCATGTACCAATCGTCATCCTCAAGCGTTCTGGTGGAACAAAAAGATGGAGTGCTTCGCCTCAAGCTGAACCGGCCCGAGAAGCTCAACGCTATGAACTACGAGCTGATCATGGCCGCCAAGGAGATTGTCAGCCAGGTCGGTGAAGATTGGGATGTACGAGCCGTGGTTTTTGAAGGGCAGGGGGGTCATTTCTGTGCCGGAGACGATCCGGCTGACATGGGTCCGTGGCCTGAGGAGTACAGACACCGGCGTCCCGGCGGTCCTCACGGCCCCGCCCCCATACCTCAGCAGGACCTGCTGAAACTGGTCCGCAGCCTGCCCAAACCGACCATCGTCCTCATGCGCGGCCAGGCGCTCGGTCTCGGTCTTGACCTGGCCTGTGTGTGCGACATCAGGCTTTGCACTGATGACGCCGTTATCGGCGATCCCAGAATACTTCAGGCCAGGCACAACACGACCGGCCTGACCTACATCCTGCCTCGGCTGATCGGACAATCTCAGGCCATGCGCCTGCTCCTCCTGGGCGAGTCCATCAGCGGCTCTGAGGCCGAACGCATCGGCCTGGTTTATAAGTCGTTCAAACCTGAAAAATTTACGAGCCAGGCCGAAAAACTGATCGCCCAGGTCACGACCATGGCCACCCGCTCCTATGCAATCATCAAACAGCAGATCATCGAGGAACTGGACATGCCTTATGACACGGCGCTGATGCACTCATTCGCCATCCGCCAGACGAACATCATCGAGGACAAGGACGAAGGCATCCTGGCCTTTATTCAAAAGCGGAAGCCCAGCTTCAAGGGACGGTAGCCATGAGTGACGAAAGCGCTTTGATCGTCTATAACGAGGGTCCGGTCTGGCATATCCGGTTCAATCGTCCGGAAAAGCTGAACGCGATAGACACCGAGCAGCACGAACGCGTCATCAGGGCCGTGCAGGCCGCGGACTATGATCCGGCGGTGAGGGTCATAGCTTTTTCAGGCGAAGGGCGTGCCTTCTGCTCCGGGGATGACATCAAGACCGCGCAGCGCAGATGGCCGGAGCGTCATAAAAAGCGGCTGGTTGACCTGGACATAGGGGTCGGTCCGCTCATCCTGCAGGAGGCTACAACCGTCATTCGGGATGTCTGCAAGCCCACGGTGGTGCTGATGCACGGTTACGCCCTTGGCGCGGGCTACGACTATGCCACCAGCTGTGATTTCAGAGTCGCGACCGAGGACTGCCAGTTTGGCGATCCCCGGGTCCATCGCGCCTTATGGGCCGCAGAAGGATGGTCCTACAAGCTATTGAGACTCATCGGCGGGGGTTGGGCCACCAAAATCGCGCTGTTAGGTGAGCCGCTCACCGGAGTGGAGGCTGAAGGCATCGGTCTGGTGCATCGGGTTTATCCGCCGGATGCAGACCTCAGGGAGTCGGCCCGGGAGTTCCTGCTGAAACTGGCCAGTCTCCCGGCTGAATCCTACGCTGTCATCAAACGCCATATCCTGGACGGCATGGACCTCTCTTACCAAGCCGCCCTGGCCCACCAGCCCCGATAGAGACGGAATATGACTTGACTTTCATTCGAGATTACATGATGATCACGCAGAAAAAAGGCGGCGCGTGAACCGGGAAGCGCCTTTTTAAATTCACCTCTATTAATAGAAGAACATGAGTTCCAGAGCTTGAAAACCTTTCTCGTAACAGGCGGCGCCGGATTCATTGGATCAAATTTCGTCCTGGCTCAACGGGCAAAGAACCGGGCGCGCATCGTGAATCTGGATAAGCTGACCTATGCCGGAAACACGGCTAACCTAGAGAGCCTCACAGACGATCCCGATTATATCTTCGTGCATGCGGATATCAATGACGGGCCGCTGGTTCGCCGCATTTTTGAAGATCAGAGGCCCGAGGCCGTGGTTCACTTTGCCGCGGAAAGCCACGTGGACCGTTCCATCCTCAGCCCGGACGACTTTATCCAGACCAACATCGTCGGAACCTTTCGCCTGATCGAAGAAGCTCGCGCTTACTGGTCTGGTCTAGATGGCAAGAGTAAAAAAACCTTCAGGTTCCTTCATATTTCCACTGACGAGGTCTACGGGAGCCTGGGGCCTGACGACCCGCCTTTTACCGAATCCTATCCTTATGCCCCCAACAGCCCTTATGCGGCCTCCAAGGCGGCCGGGGACCACCTGGTGCGCTCTTTTCACAGGACATACGGCCTGCCGACCCTGATTATCAACTGCTCGAATAATTACGGGCCCTATCAGTTTCCGGAAAAGTTGATTCCTTTAATAATCCTGAACGCCCTGGAAGGCAAGCCTCTGCCGATCTATGGGGACGGAAAGAACATCCGAGATTGGCTCTTCATCCAAGACCATGTCGAGGCCATCGGCATGGTGCTGGACAGGGGCCGGGCTGGAGAAACCTACAATATCGGCGGCAGCTGTGAAAAAACCAATATTGATGTCGTGAAGACCATATGCCTTTTACTCGATCAGCTTTGTCCCGATTCACCCTCTAAGCCTCATGCCGACCTGATAACCTTTGTCAAGGACCGGCCTGGTCATGACCGCCGGTATGCCATTGACGCAGGCAAAATCAAGCGGGAACTCAACTGGGCGCCCGCAGAGACATTTGAAAGCGGGATTACCAAAACGATTCATTGGTATCTGAGCCATAAGGAATGGACTTCGTCTATCAAGACCGGCGCTTACAAGGAGTGGATCAAGCGACAGTACGGTTCTGACTGATTTAAAAAACGCCCGCTCTAAGGAGAACTCTATATGGATGACATGGGCCTAAACAAACCGACTTCCATGGAACCGTCAACCCCTCCTCGAAGAAAAGGCATCATCCTCGCCGGCGGCGCTGGAACGCGCCTTTACCCTATCACCAGGGTCGTGTGCAAGCAGCTTCTCCCGATTTACGACAAGCCCATGATCTACTATCCCCTGTCCATTCTCATGCTGGCGGGCATCCGGGAAATCCTTATCATTTCAACGCCGCAAGACCTTCCCAAGTTCAAGACCCTTCTCGGGGCAGGAGCGGACTGGGGGCTTAGCTTCACTTACGCCGAGCAGCCGCGGCCTGAAGGCCTGGCCCAGGCCTTTATTATTGGAAAGGAGTTCATCGGCTCAGACCATGTCTGTCTTATCTTAGGAGACAACCTCTTTTACAGTTATGGCTTTCAGGGCGTACTCCAGCGAGCGGTGGAGATCAGAGAAGGAGGACTCATTTTCGGCTACCGGGTGCATGATCCCGAGCGGTACGGCGTTGTGGAATTCGACGCCTCTGGCAATGTCCTGAGTATTGAGGAAAAGCCGGCCAGACCTAAATCCAATTATGTCGTGCCCGGCCTCTATTTTTACGATAACGATGTCATTGAGATCGCCGAGGGCCTCAAGCCTTCGGCCCGCGGGGAGCTGGAAATCACGGACGTCAATCAGGAATACCTGAAGCGAGGGGAGCTGAAGGTGGAACTCCTGGGGCGGGGGATGGCCTGGCTCGATACCGGGACCCATGAATCGCTGCTGGCGGCCAGCAGATTTATTGAAACCATTGAAAAACGCCAGGGCCTGAAGGTGGCCTGTGTGGAAGAGGTGGCCTTTCGCATGGGTTATATTGATGAAGACCAGGTGCGCCGGCTGGCCAGACCGCTTGAGACCAATGATTATGGAAAGTATCTGCTGGAACTACTGAAGGAGCCCAAAGTAACACCGTGACCCTGATCTGGACGCGCCAGCCGTCCCTTCTTCCTTTTCCTGAGCGCTTCCCGCTTTGATTTTAGCGAGATAATCAGCCTATCAAACGTTCAATGTTAATAAAGATGGCCGCCAAGGCAATCAGGGCGATAATAATGTAAATAACACCGTTTCGCTTTTCCTTTCGGGCGAGCGCTTCCAGGACCTGCTTGTTGAACTTGGCGTCTTCGGCTTGTCTTTCGTGCCTGCCTGCTTTTTTAAACGCATCGTAGGATATGTATGCAAAGAAGAGGACAATGATAATTTTAATCAACAGCACGAACATAAGCCAGGTTTTCCTTGACACCCTTGAAAGTAATGTATCCATGTTTTTGTTGGCGGTCAACCTGAAAATCAAGACAACGGTTCTTTCCTGAAAAGTGATCATCTTCAAGAATAGTTTATAATTTAACTGTAGGTCAGGGTGCGAAGCTCCCTGACACAAAACTATGATCACATGGTCCTCCAGGCTACCAGGCCCAGATAGCCTTTAATTTCTGGAGAAAATTCAGGCCTATAATTTCTTGACGGCCGGATTGGCCTTAGTTATAATTATCCAACTTTCTGATTTTAGTAATAAAATGATCCTCGAGGAGGGAGGCATGCGAAAGGTGAACGATTCTATGGTTCAGGTTTGCGGTCGTGTTGTTTTAGCCGTCTTTTTCATGACTGCGGCGGCGTTAGTTTTCAGTCCAGTCAAAAGCGCACGTGCGGCTGACTTGTTTACCCTGACCGTGACTTCAGAAGGCGAAGTTTACACCCAGGGTTTCAGTTCGGTGGCAGATATGATTGACAACTTTGACGGGAACGCCATCGTGGCTCATATCCCGGCCTATACGGATAACTCTGCGGTTGACGCGACGTTGTTTTACCGGGGGCTTCCATTCACAGCCACCATGGGCGCAAGTGGTGCTGCGATTCATTTAGTCTGTGATGCCATAGGGGTTGACGTGCTGTTCAGCGGAGCGACCCGGGATGAAAGCCTGGACCTGCTGGAGGACTGGTTCAAAGGCGAAGGTCAGGAGGCGCTGACAAAGATGGCGCGGTACCTGGCGCAAAATACGCCCACCGATCCCATTGCAGGCAACCCGACCAGTTTGATGGGCAACCTTGTCAAGAATGACTTCAACGTGGGATTCATGGACAGGGCGACAGAAATCGCTCCAGAGGTCGTCGCGCCTCCCCGGCCGGCCCCCGGGGAAAGACAGGTCAATGCGAATCTTATCGCCCTGAAAGCCAATATCGGCACAGTGCAGATGGGAGACTTCAAGGGCTCTTACTACAAGCTGCCGTTATCTTACACCTTTCGATCCAACCAGGACCCTCGCCGTCAGCTGAAGATCTCTTTACCCCTGGCCATGCTTGAAACAGCAGGCGCGCGGACCTACAACGCCGGTTTCGGGATCGCTGTTTCCCTTCCGGTGAACAAGCTATGGGTCCTGACGCCTGCGGCGAACTACTCGCTGGTAGGCTCTGTTGATATGGGTTCAGCCGCGCAGATGATTTCCGCGTCTCTTACCAGCGCGCTCAGCCTGGAGTCTGGCAAGTTTACCTTCAACATCGGTAACATGGTCGGGTATTACCAGACCCTCAAATTCCAGTATAGCGGCTACGCCTTTGACCCCAAGATCAATAATACCGTATTGCGGAACGGCCTCATGATTTCGACGCCAATTAGCCGGCGTTTTGTGATTGAAATTTTTGTTACTGACACCCGGTACTTTGGAACTGATTTATTTATAGATCAGTATAATGAGGGCGGCTTTGCCTTTGGCTATGCCAAGGCTTTTTCAAAGAAGAAGCAAGGTAAGGTGGTCAATTACCTGCGGTCATTGAGAATCGGGGCGACTTATATCTTTGCCAAGGATTACAATGCCTGGCAGGCGAATTTCGGGTTTGTTTTTTAATAACAGCCTTGCTTGGCCTAAATCCCGGACTATTTGATGAACTGCCCTGCTGCGTCCAGCAGGGTAGTTTTTTTCCGACTCTTCGGCTTCATATTCTTCATGGCCGCCCGGAGGTGAGGTTGCAGGGACGCATGGAAATTGATATGATTCATTAAGTTTTCAGCCGAGCGAGTTTTAACCGGAAACCTGGTTGATTCATGCTGAGGTTGCATTAAAAATGAAAGGAGCAGGAGAAATGCAGATTCTGGCCTTCAACGGAAGCCCGCGCCAGGAGGGGAACACTTCGACCATCATCAGAGCCATCCTGGAGGGGGCGCGGTCCGCAGGTGCTGAGACGACCGAGGTTCGGTTGCATGACATCAATATGAAAGGCTGTATGGGATGCCTGAGCTGCCGGAAAAAGCCCGGCGTTTGCGCGCAACAGGATGATCTGACGTCTTACCTCGAGGCCATCAAGTCATGCGACGGTCTGGTAATCGGCTGTCCGATTTATATGTACCGTATTTCAGGACAGATGAAATGCTTTGTTGATCGCTGTTACTCCTTATATGTCAGCCGGGAAGGCGGAGGCTATGATTCCGCTGTCCCGCCCGGAAAGACCTATGCCTTGGTCGTTTCCCAGGGAGCTGCCGATCCGGATCAATACAAGAAATCAGCGCGCTGGCTCGCCGCTATGACGGGCAGCGGCTTCGGCATGGAGGAGGCAGGCCGGATCATCCATTCAAACAGCCACCTGGACCCGGCCAAGGATAACGACGGCATCCTCGATCAAGCGCGCCAGATTGGCCGGAGGCTCTTGAAAAAGGATAAGGCTCTTTAAAAAATAAAATGGATAAAGAAGAGATAATCTTTTGGAGGGATAGATATAATACTGAGGAAGACCTGTATAATACGGGAATAGAAGAAGAATTGAGTAGCAAGTTCCAACAAAATAAGATGATAACTAAAGATGATCTTATTCAAATTGTTAAATGGAAATTCCAAGGTAGGTTATTTGGCCGACAACAAAGAATTTTAAGGATGATAGATAGTGTTGAAATTTCTTTTATTGAAGATGTTTCACGCTTAGCTTTCAAGATTAAGAATGATGAAAAAAGATTGAAGCTATTATCATGTATTGATGGTGTTGGAAATTCGCTTAGCAGCGTTATTCTCTCATTCAAGGAACCACAAAATTATGGGGTTTTTGATATTCATGCGTGGAGAGGTCTTTTTGGCCCAGAACCTAAAAATTTGTCTACGAATAAGAAACACATAATTAAATTTTTCAATAAATTAAGAGATATTTCCTCTCAGACAGGATTACTTTGCAGAGATATAGAAAAGGCATTTTTTAAGAGGGATTTAGAAAAACCTAAGAACAAGTTCACATAAAATTATTATGTTATATTCTAAATTTATGCGGTCGAAGACAGAATACCACGGGTTTACCCGTGGATGAATGAGTCCTTCCAAATATTATCGCGAGGATACGACGTGATAATGTTTGGTCAACTCCG
>JAFDHD010000056.1 GCA_019308995.1 Deltaproteobacteria bacterium
TTATCCGCAATCAGCCCCTCGCTAATCAACTTTTTGAAGGTCGGCAGGTGCCCCTCGGCAATGTGCTTCTCAATCAGATGAGGCAACGCGCAATCTAAACCAATAACCGCTACTTTTTTTGGTGTCTTTACCATGAATAATTCCTCCTTTTAAAAACTGATAAAAACCGGCTAGCTCTGGTGACGGCCGGCGACCTCCTAACTTTCTCCGTCAGTTACATGCATAACTCTTTGAGCGCTCAAGGATCCTTTCTCGCAAATCAAGCCTGGGATGCAATCCAGGTTCGAGCTTAAAAACATTAAAATCATCTCCAGCCTCACCTTCAGGCCTGATCATGTGGAGTCCTTTTCCTTAGAGGCATATACATGACTCTCTCGCTCTATGCAATGAAAAACTTAGGTATTCACGCCCGGTGCAAGGTTTAATCCCTCATACGGTGGAGCGTCAGCACGCTTGAACACTTTTAAGTCAAGGATATTGAGGTTAGGCGCAAAACAGCTGGGTTCGGCCAGGCCAGACAGGCTTCGCTGAAGGCCTGTTCTGGGGGGAATGTTACTGGATTTTAATGAGTCGTAATTTCGTCCTGTCGTATGGACAAAAGAGATAATCCGGCGGATAGGTTCTTCCGCATTTAAGGCATTTTCTCATTTCACCGAAGTCGTCATCAAAAACTATCTTTTTTATTAAATGGTTTGAGATCATTTCTGTGGAATATTTCATGCTCACCGGATCGTAAAAAGCGAAAGAACCCACGCGCAGATAGCTTTTATTTACTCTTAATTCTTTTCCATTTCTTTTTTTTACTAGAATTTTGTCATCACCGAAATAGGTTAGGCTTTTTATCTCAGCATAGGGAATACTCAGTTCTTTTCCTTCAGACTTATAAAAAAAACTCTCCCCTTTTAAATCCATAAATTCATCTACCGGCTGGTACTTTCCATCTTTAGTTATAAAGTGACCTTTAACGGTTTCCTGTCCTCCAAAAGAAGGATGATTAAATCCACAAACCAGGCCAAGAACTAGCATAATGCCCAAAAACTTTTTCATCTGCTTCTCTTTCGATGCTTTTTTTCTTCTTTCCGGTCTATCTGTATTTAGGTGCACCTGTGGACGAGACCCTCTCATTTCCCGCGGTCTCCTTCTGGTTCCTAATTGGATGCCTTGCTTTTCTGGTGCCATTCTGTAAAGAGGTTTTCAAAGTAGGCTTTAGTGGCGACCATCTCACGAGTAACGGTAAATGGGCCGGTCACATCCATATAATTGAGGGCCTTGGCAGAATTGAGCGACTGCCTGATGGCCTCGGAAACCTGAATACCTTTTGTTTGGGCCAGTTCTTCAATATAGCGCTGAGCTTCCTCCTCCAGGATAAGCTCCACTCCATATTCACGCCGAAAACCCTCGACAAAGTCAACAAAGGGCGACTTTTCCAGCATCTTGAGCAGGGCGTCGCGCGGTCGTTCACACAGATCCTTGTCAATCACCAGTTTGGTGAAATTGGAACCGGGCAGCTCCGCCTGGAAGTCGGTTAATATGTTTTCCCAGACGCTGACGAGCGCCCGGGCCCCGGTGCGCTGGTTTTCTGAAATCTCGGCCACATAGTCAATGGCCTCAGGCGTGATCTCCAGGTTAATGTCAAACAGATCAAACTCCATGCGGTATTGATCCAGAATGGAATCTTCCGTATCGGTCATGATGCGAACCAGATCGCTTTTGGACAGGAGGTTGACAAAGGTACGGATGGGAGAACGGCCGACCAGTTCCGGAATAAGACCGAAGCGGATATAATCTTCCGCCGTGGCCTCGCTGTAATAATTGCGGTACTTTTCGCGATTGTCAGCCCCATTTCCGCTCAGAGAAAATCCTTGAATAACGAAACCCTCATCCTCGCTGAACCGGCCGCCTCGATGGGCCAGCCTTTTCTTGACAATGGACTCCAGATTCTCCTGGGGACGTTCAAAAGACCCGCCTAAAATGAATAAGATCTTTTCGGTGCTGATTGTGTTTTCCGAGACACTGGGTTCCAGACCTCTCTGCCGGTCCATGGCCTCCTGAATCTGGCCGGCCGGAGAAAAAGGGTTGTCAATGGATACCTGTTTGCGCTCGATAAGTTTGAGCACCGCCCGCTGGAATCCTTCGCGAGAAATATCATGGCCCGCCAGGAGGTTCTCCTTGGCCTTTTTATCAATCTCATCAATAAAAATCAGTGCGCCGTGCGTGTTGACAAAGTTGGCCTGCTCCTTCCGGGTGGAACCGGGCGCGAGGTCAATCACCTCCCGAATCATATCGTCCGCACTCTTGCCCACATAACCGGCTTCAGTGTAATCGGTGGCATCAACGATCAGGGTCGGGACCTCCAGAAGATCTCCCAGGACTTCAATACAATAGGTCTTGCCACTTCCGGAAGGACCGGCGGTAATGGTATTTTTCTTGCGGAAACGCTTGACCTTGGTCTGGTCAGGATTTTCGTGCAGGTATTTGAGCATGGCGAAGTGGTAGGCCGCGGCAATCGAAACCCGCTTTTTATACTCCTCCTGCCCAATGACGTATTTATCGAGATGCTCCTTGATCTGCCGGGGCGTAAAAACCGAAACCTTGAAACGCTCAGATGACGGCTGTACCTCCCCCGCAGCGTCAAAACGTTCCGCCAATGTCCGGTGAAATACCTCGTTGGCCTGGTCCTGAGCATCAAGAAAAGCCCGGGAGGCTGCGGCTTCATCCACCCCGTACTGCTTCATGATCTGTTCCAAGGCCTCACGGGGAATACTGACTTTAACCAAGGAAACGCCCTCCTCGAAATAGCGGCAATCTTCAAGGAAAAAATACCATTCAGACCAGCATCTGTCAATGTTCACTCCAATAACCTATATCAATAATTAGTCTTTATTCACATTTAATTTTAAAGTTCCTTCTAAAAAAATTTACAAAAGCTGAGCCACGACACCGCCAGTAAAATCATGACTGCAAAAAAGTATCCCCTAAAATAGGATTCAGATTTGCAAATCATATCAATGTCATGTTAAAGTAAATCTTCATTGATAGAAATTGTTCACTATTTGTATCAGGGACAGAAAATCATTGATCAATCTTAAGACTCCAGAAGAAATCGAGCTGATCCGCCAAAGCGGCCGCATCGCCTCTCAAACCCTGGACTACTTGGCCTCCAAGATCAAGCCCGGCGTCACCACTGAGCAACTGGATCGTCTGGGGCACCAGTTCATCCTGGATCATGGGGCCAAACCCTCTCCCCTCGGTTACCGCGGCTATCCCAAGAGCTTGTGCGTTTCGATCAATGAAGAGGTGGTTCATGGAATCCCTGGCAAAAAACGCATCAAAGAGGGCGACATCGTAACGATAGACATTACAGTCAATAAAAACGGGTTTCATGGAGATACGGCCCGAACCTTCACCGTGGGCCAGGTTTCGGAAAGAGCCCGGAAGCTGGTCGAAGCGACGCGAGAGGCCATGTATTTGGGCATCGAAATCTGTAAAGCCGGGGCCTATCTGGGGGATGTCGGAGCGGGTATACAGACCTATATTGAAGCCCTGGGGTTCTCCGTGGTCCGAAACTTCGTAGGGCATGGCATTGGCAGGAACTTCCACGAAGACCCCCAGGTCCCATACTATGGAAAACCCAAAACCGGACTGCGGCTCAAGCAAGGGCTAGTCCTGACCATCGAACCCATGGTCAATGAAGGCACCTGGGAGGTAAAAATCCTGGAAGACGGCTGGACATCTATCACCAAGGACGGACTCCTGTCTGCCCAGTTCGAGCACACGGTAGCTGTGACCGGAAACGAACCCGATATTTTAACACTGAGCTGAGGAACATATCCGGCCGCCCCTCAAACCATCAACTCCTTTAAGTCCATCTTTTCTTCATTATTGCGATTGATAAAATAACATTTCGCTAGACCTCTCTAAAGAGACCCCAACGGAGAAGCGGCTTCACTTCGCTCGCAATAGCATCCTATTGGTATCGTTATAAAATGTCATTGCGAAGAGCGCCAGCCGCGAAGCAACTCTGGGATTTGCAATCAGAACGTACTACTGATTTATCCTGGCTAATGAATTGACGCCTTTGGATTAGCTTCTTTTAGGAAGGAAGACGGGCTAGTCGGCGGTAATTTACAGGCAAGTTCAGGCAGGTCACAGAAAGATGCTCATCAAATCCGTGATCTTCTTCTCACTCTGACTCTTGTAGTTGGAGCAAAACAGGTCCCACTGCGCCGAATCCAGGTTCAGATGCTGTAAGATCTCTTCAACCTGCCCGTTGGGCAAGACATTGCCGCTTGATCCCAGACCAGCCTCTCTGGCCAGAGAGTCGGCCAAAATCACCGCCTGCACCGACACGGAGCTATGCTGGCTCAGAGGAAGGTGATGATCATGAATGATGGTGATGATTTCCGGCGGAAACTCCCAGCGCTCTAAAAGAATTGCGCCGGTCTGTGCGTGATCCATGCCCAATTCCTGCTTCTCCATCTCGTGGAGCTGCACCTTTTCCTTCTCCACGGTGCGAATCAAATCGAGGTAGCGAACGCGAAGAACATCCATGAGAAAAAGCTTGCCGATATCATGAAGTAAGCCGGCCGTGAAAAGTAAATCCCTGGGCCCTAAAGGCACGAGCTGGACAAAGTCGCGCGCAATGGCGCTCACAGCGACGCAATGCAGCCAGAAGTCACTTACGGTAAAAAACCCGCCGCTCTTGATTCCTCGAAAATAATCGAAAACCTTCATGCTCAAGGCCAGGGAGCGAACCATTTCCAGGCCTAAAAGAGGAATGGCCTGATCAAGGGCCGTTATCTGCCGGGTAAAGCCATAATAGGCCGAATTCGCCACTTTCAGAACGCGTGACGAAATGGCCGGATCATGAGATATTACCTGAACCAGCTCCTTGATGGACGCATCATCGTCGCCGGTCAGCTCTAAAAGCTTCAAGGCGATATCAGGCAGGGTCGGAAGATTTCCGATCCTTTCCTGAATAATGTCACTAAGATTGCTTCTGGTTAGCTCCAACTTATAAACTCAACCGGACTAGATACTTAATTTTAAAGGCCAATCATGGTAGACTCATAAGTAATAACAATCTGGAAGGCAATGACCCTGAGAGGCATTATGCTCTTTCAGGATGCATGCAAGTACAATACTAATGCTCCAGTAAAATGCAAGGCTTTTTTGCCTTCGGCTCCTGAACCCGGGCTGGATGCTCACATTTTTAATAAACCAAATGACCCCCAAAGCTGAGGCGGATGAACACAACAGGCAGGAGAAGAGAAAGGCGAATCAGGCCCTTCAGGACGAAGCGGGGCGTATCCCCGATCCGCAAAACTGCTGGTTCAGGGAGAGCTTTTGTCCCGCGCCTGAACCATCATCTCAAACCGATTATCAAGGAAATCGGGACGCCCGAGGATCGCCCCTTTTCGCCTGACCCTTTCCAGATCGAGGCCTTAGATAAATTGCAAAAAGGCGACGTGGTCGTTTCAGTCCCCACCGGCGCCGGGAAAACCTACATCGCTGTCAAAGCCATGGCCGGGCTTTTAGAGAAAGGCGGCCGGGCCTGGTACGCCTCGCCTTTAAAGGCCCTGTCAAACAGCAAATTTTTTGAATTCAGCCAGCGGTTCGGGGCCGAACAGGTCGGCTTGCTCACAGGAGACCATAAAGTCAACCCCTCCGCACCCTTGATCGTGGGCACGACTGAAATACTGCGCAACCAGCTTTATGACGCCATGGGACGCGGCCAGGACCTGGTGGCCGACCTGGTGGTCCTGGACGAGGCCCATTACCTGGGAGACCTTGAGCGGGGAGTCGTTTGGGAAGAGGTTGTCATCTACCTTCCGCCCCGGGTCAGGCTCCTTTTACTCTCGGCCACGGTCGCCAACGCCCAGGAAATCGCGGACTGGCTGAGCTTTGTGCGCAGGCAAAAAACAGCGACCGTGATAAGCCATGAACGGCCGGTTCCGCTATATCCCCTTTTCCTCTTTCCAGACGGGGAACTGACTCCCTTGGCCAAAGGACGCCAGCTCTTTCCCCAGGTCAAACACTTCATCCAACAAACTTACACCAGGCGCCGCCAGGCCGGAAGGGTTCAGATACCCTTTGGCCGCATCCTGACGGTCCTGAACACGGCCAACCTTCTACCAGCCATCTTCTTTCTCAAATCCCGCGCCGACTGTGACCTGGCCCTGTCGCGCTGTTTCGGTTCGATTGACCGCTCTGCCTCAGGCCAGATGGATCGGCTACAGGCCCGCATAAATGAACTGCTCGAGAGGTACCCCTTTCTGAAGACCCACCCTCATCTGAAATACATCCGCCAGCTTGGCATAGCCGCGCACCACGCCGGCCATCTGCCGCACTGGAAGCTGGTCGTCGAACAGCTCATGCAGGAAGGATTGTTGCGCGCCATCTTTTCAACCTCCACCGTGGCGGCAGGCGTGAACTTCCCGGCTCGAACGGTTGTCATCTGCCAGAGTGACCGCTTTAACGGACGTGAATTTGCAGACCTCTCAGCCACAGAACTGCTCCAGATGACCGGTCGGGCCGGCCGTCGGGGAATGGACCGCATCGGCTTTGCCTTGGTTGTGCCCGGTCCTTTTCAGGACGTGCCGCTCATCCACGCCCTTTTCAATTCATCTCCAGAACCGGTCAGAAGTCAGATGCAGATCAATTTTTCCATGGTCCTGAATCTCCTTCTTTCGCATCGGCCTGAGGAGGTCAGGCCTCTGCTCAACCTTTCCCTAGCCACCTTCCAGCAACACCCCTCTGACTCCCGGTCTCTGGAGGCTGTGAAACGGATCACCAGCCGCCTGCAAAAGCTCATGACCGGCGGAAGCTGCGGCGGCCCGGAACAGGGCCTGTTGCTATTTCAGCGGGCCCGTGAGCTCAAGACCGAGGCCAGCCGTCTGACCAAGGCCAGACCCCGCATAGTTTACCAAGGTCTGCTCCAGAACGCACTCTCCCCTGGCCGCCTCTTCGAACGCAAAGGCGGGCAGATATATTGCGTCATCCGCCCTCACGAACGCCAGGGCCGAACCGGAGTGCTGGCCGTTAAAGTCAGAAAAGACCGGCTGCTCAAGAAAGGCCGGCTCCGTATGAAGTGGGTCCCTTTTGAGCGCGTTGGCCTGGTGCTTGCCACGCAACTGGACCTGCCGCTGGATTCGAGTTCAGAGGCATTGGTGAGGCAAATTACAGCCGCGGCGGTCCAGGAACACATACCTCTGAATCTGGACCGGCTTGATTTAGAGCAGGACCAGGGGCCTTTAGCTCGCCACGAGATGCGGCTGGCCGCGCTCAAGGACGAAAAAAAGCGCTTAGCCTGCCAGACCTGTCCCTTGTCTGAAAATTGCGTGAACAATAAAGACAGCCAGGTCTTCAAACTCCTGGCCCGGTTGGAAAAACTGCAGGCCCAGACAGGAGGGTCCTCCCGCCTGCTCTGGTCTTCTTTTATGCGGCGCCTGGAGTTCCTGCGGGATGAAGGTTTTGTCGCCCCTGATGATGAACTGACCGAAGATGGCAAATGGGCCGCCAAGTTACGACTGGACCACCCCCTGATCATCGCCGCCGGTATCCGCGCCCGGGCCTGGCCTGAAGACGACCCGGCCTTACTAGCGGCCCTGATATCCCCTTTTGTGCTGGATAACGACAAACCGGCCGAACCTCTCGGGCCAACGCGAACCATTCCCTCAACCCTGACTCCAGCCTGGCTCCACCTGGAAAAGGCGGTGAGGCCGCTGATGCAGCACCAGCAGGGCCGGGGCTTCGAGACCCCGGCCCTGAACCCGCGAGCCTCTCTGGCCATTTACTCCTGGGCCACCCTTGGCGATTGGAATGATGCCGTCCGAGTTTTGGGCCAGGATGAGGGAGACCTGGCCATGCTTGCCTTTCGTACGGCAGACAGCCTGCGTCAGCTGGCCAGCCTGGCAGACACCCAACCCGGCCTGGCCGCCTCGGCCCGGCATGCCATTGACCTGATCCTCAAGGAGCCAGTCACCGTGCCCTTGTGAGAACGAAACGAACCTTGACATGCCGATCGCATAAATAACATTGATCGGGTTCACGGCTGAGACTATATTGTTTAGTGGTTCAAATCCAATTTACGCCTTGAGGAGGAAACGATTATGGCAAAGGTGCTGCTGACCTATTACTCCAGGACCGGGCATACAGAGAAGATGGCCGAGATCATAGCCGAGACGATCAAGGCACAGGGACATGAAGTCACCCTTAAAAAGGTAACCGAGACCGACCCGGAGGAGATGCTTGACGCGGACGGAATCGTCATCGGGTCCCCGACCTACTACGGACAAATGGCGGCAGAGGTCAAATCCCTCATTGATAAAAGCGTCAAGTACCATGGCAAACTCGATGGCAAGGCCGGCGCAGCCTTTACCAGCTCCGGCGGCCTGGGCGGAGGCAACGAGACGACCATCACCGGCATCCTCATGTGCATGCTGGTTCATGGCATGATTATCCAGGGGTTTCCGGGCGGCGATCATTACGGTCCGGTCGCCGTGGGAAAACCGGACCAGCGCAGCGAAACCCAGTGCCGCCGCTTTGCCGAGCGGTTCGCTGGCCTCCTGGATCGCCTGACTTAATGAAGACTTATATCTGGATAGATCGCGAAGGCTGTTGCACGCCGGTTAAGGCATCTCTTAAAAGGTTAAAGACATGCCTTCCCGCAGAAAAAAAACCTCGGGCACAGGCTTTTTCAGGCGGCGGTTGTACCGGCGCGTCCTGGCTTCCATGCTGGACAGATGCCGGTCGTCGTGAGTTGGATCATGGTGGGTAATGCCGAGTCGTTTGGCCCCGCATGCCGAGGCTTCTCTGACACTGGCGCGAGGGGTGCTGTGGCCCCAGCCGAGTTTGCTGTCTGAACGGTCCGGGGCCAGGCCGTAATACTTATCCTCGTCATACATGCCGTCCAGCACGAGCAGGTCCGCATTCTGTCCCAGGCGCTGAACATTGGGGTTGATGACGCTAAAATGCTCGGTATCCGTGCCAATGCCTATGATAGGGCCGTTATAGCTTCCATCAGAGGCGCGTTCCTGAAAATGCCACCCGGCGCAGCCTGAAGGGTGGTTTAGTTCAAAGACCTTCACCTGGAACGTTTTAAATTTTAAAATATCCCAGAATTTGACATCGTGGATGGCCTTTCCGTTCTGGTCGTCGCTGGCAATGGAAGGCAGCTGGTCCAGGTGACGCGGAAACTGAATACCATCAATCAAGGAAGCCAGTTGATTATTAAGGTCCTTGAACGCGGAAGGCATCTGCAAGGCAAAAAACTCGACCTTCTGGCCGGTAATGAAGAGCGGGGTGAAATAGCCCATGCCTACGGTGTGGTCCAGGTGAATATGGGTGATAAAAATACGGGCCTTGATGCGGTCAATCCGGCTGGATTTCAACTTGCCTATCAGCTCGTCCCCTAGAGTCTTGATTCCGGTGCCCATGTCTATGATTGACAGTTCTTCCAGGCCGTTGTATCGAGTGCGGATCTCAAAACAGGTTGTATGACCGCCAAAGCGGCGGGTGTCAAAATCCAGTGTCGCTGGAGCGGGAATGCTTCCCCGGCAGCCCCAAACCTTGAAATACATCTACCAACCTCCGGGCGATAAAATTAGGGAAAAAAGGCAGCCTTCAGTCTGGCCACAGCGATTTCGGTACACCGTCACGACTCGATCTCATGCCTTCAGGGATTTCTTTAGTCTAAATAACATCCTTTGCCTTAAATGGTCAATAACAAGATGCTGAATCTTTTGAAAAAAGATTTCAGGCTGGTGCTTTTAAAAATGGGACTGCGAATCCAAAGCCTGCTTTGACAAAAACAGTTCGAGATGATATCTAAAACACACAAAAACCGACTAGACCGGGGGTTAGAGTTTCCAGATGGATAACCTGTACGACATACTTTCAGAACGCGGCTTTATTTACCAAGGCACAGAAGAAAAGGCCCTGCGAGACCTGTTGGACCGGGAGCAGGTCAAGGTCTATATCGGATTTGATCCGACGGCTGATAGTTTTCATGTGGGAAACATGATACCGATCATGTCCCTGGCCTGGACACAGCGCACCGGACATATACCGATCGCCATTATCGGCGGGGGAACGGCCATGGTCGGCGACCCAAGCGGCAGGACAGAGACGCGCCAAATAATCAGCTTGGAAGAAATCAGGCACAACCAGGAAGGTTTAAAAAAGCAGCTTTCCCGTTATTTCACCTTTGGTCAGGATCAAGCCCTGATGATCAATAACGCCGACTGGCTTCTCGATCTCAAATATGTTGATTTTCTCCGGGAGATCGGCACGCACTTTTCAGTCAACCGCATGCTGGCAGCCGAATCATACCGCCTGCGCCTGGAGACGGGCTTGAGCTTTCTTGAATTTAATTACATGCTCCTTCAGGCCTATGATTTTTACATCCTTTTCAGAGACTACGGCTGCGTCCTCCAGATGGGCGGGCAGGACCAGTGGGGCAATATCGTGGCCGGAATTGACCTCATCAGGCGTCTGACCGGCCAGACGGCTTATGGCCTGACCTTTCCCCTGCTCATGACTTCTGCGAACCAGAAATTTGGCAAAACTCATGCCGGCTCTGTCTGGCTGGACAAGCAACAGACGTCGCCTTATGAATTTTACCAGTTCTGGCGTAACAGCGACGACTCGGACCTAGGCCGGTTTCTCGGTCTATTCACCTTCCTGCCTCTGGACGAGGTGCAAACCCTGGGGTCACTGCAAGGCAGCCTCATCAACCGAGCCAAGGAAGTCCTCGCCTACGAGGCCACGGCCATCACTCACGGCCATGAAGCAGCCCGGCAGGCCTTTCTGGCTTCAATAAAGACCTTTGGCCAGGCCGATCCCGAGGGCCAGGTAAAAACCTCATCCCGCATCGCCGACATTACACTGGAGCTGCCCGCAGAGTTGCCGACCACGAGCAGCACCCCTGAAGAACTCAAGAAATATCCAACCGCAGCGGACCTCTTCGTCTTAGTCGGGCTGGCCAAAAGCAAGAGTGAAGCCCGGCGGCTCATTCGGGGTGGAGGCGGCTATATCAATAACCGGCGCGTGGACAAGGAAGACCAGGTCTATACTCTTGACGATTTTAAGGACAACGCCCTGCTCCTCCGGGCTGGCAAGAAGCGATATCATCGCATCCTTATAGCCAGCGATTAAAAGACCTGGGTCACGCCTTAGAGGAGATGGTATGAATGATTAATCTGAGGCGGTATTATCCGGTTGAGTTCAGATCAACCGGAGTAGACAGGTCACAGGCTGTATTGTTTATGTGAGGCATTAACCTTGTTAAGGAGATAAGAATGCTCAATATTGGTAAGGCAATCAGGATGGAAAGAATTATGAACAGAAACACCGGAAAAACCGTTATTGTCCCCATGGATCACGGTGTAACTGCTGGGCCGATTGACGGTTTGCTTGATTTATCGAGGGCCGTTGATCTGGTCGCTGAAGGAGGGGCAAACGCGGTTATTGGTCATATCGGCCTTCCCAGATACGGGCACAGACATCATGGGAAAGACATTGGACTTATTCTCCATCTTTCCGCCTCTACCATGCTCTCCACCAGGCCCAACAAGAAAGTTCTGATTAATACAGTTGAAAACGCCTTGCGAATGGGCGCTGACGGTGTTTCGATACATATAAACATTGGTGATGAAGAAGAACCGGAGATGTTGCAGGATTTTGGGTCAATTGCTGTGGAGTGTAATTACTGGGGCATGCCTTTAATCGCGATGATGTATCCCCGAGGCCCGGGGATTAAAGATGAAAATGATGTAGAAGCGGTAAAAATTGCAGCCAGAATTGGAGCGGAATTGGGAGCGGATTTCATCAAAACAAATTACACGGGCGATCCTGATTCTTTTGCCAAAGTTGTGGAAGGATGTCCGGCCCCAGTTTTGATTGCCGGTGGAAGTAAATTAAAAGAGGAAGAGATTTTTAAGACCATAGAAGACGCCATGCAGGTCGGGGCAAAAGGAATTTCTATTGGAAGAAATGTTTTTCAGCATAAAAATCCATCATTATTTGTAAAGGCAGCATGTTCGATTGTTCATCAAAACCTTACGGCAAAAGAAGCCATAGAAATGCTAAAAAACAATCAGGTTGAATCATGAAACCCGCAAGTCTGATCGTCTATTCCGACTATCTTTGACCGTGGTGCTATGTCGCAGCGGTCCGGCTGCAAAGGGTTCAGCAGGAGTTCGGTCAAAATCTCGAGGTGGTGTGGCGCAGCTTCCTCCTCCGCCCCCACCCGAACCCGGAAGGCAGCCTGGAAGTGTTCAAAAAATACACCGAATCCTGGAAGCGGCCCGGCAGCATGGAAGAGGAAACCCTTTTCCGCGTTTGGTCCACTGAACAAGGACCGCCTTCGCACAGCATCCCCCCGCATCTCGCGGCCAAAGCCGCGGCCAAGGTGAACCCTGAAGCTTTTGAACGAATCCACGCCCGGCTGTTTGAGGCCTACTTTTCAGAAAATCGAGACATTACCGACACCCGGGTCCTGCTCGATCTCTGGAAGGAAGTCCAATTGCCAATCGAAACCTTTGAAGAAACCAACGATCCTGAGCTCCTGCAGGCAATCTACTCCGAACACGACGAGGCCATAGCCTTCGGCGTTACCGGCGTTCCGGCTGTGCGCCAGGACGGCGGCATCGGCGTCCTTATCGGCGCTGAACCGGTTGAGACATACCGAAGATTGATAACCAGGGCGTAACAGTAAAAAAACTCGGCAAAATGGCGGGCATGACCATCATGGGCCTTTTCCTGAAGCAGTTTCCTTCTTCATGATCTGGCTTCTGAGCCAATGATATCTGATTGCATATGGAGTGTTATACGGCTATAGTAGCCATTAAAATATCAGCATAAAATTTGTTTACCAGGGAGGCGATCATGATCAAAACGGCCATTACCGAGATGTTCAAGATTAAGTATCCCATCATTTGCGGCGCCATGATGTGGATTGCCAAACCGAAGCTGTGCGCCGCCATATCGAATGCCGGCGGTATGGGCAATCTTACGGCGGCAAACTTCGAAACCGAGCAGGACTTTAAAAACGCAATCCTTGAGACCAGAAAGCTCACGGATCAACCCTTCATGGTGAACGTGACCATCCTACCATCGGTGCGTATTACGACTGAACACTATAAGATGTATTTCCGCGTCTGTGCGGAAGAGAAGGTCGCGGGTATCGAAGTCTCCGGCACCCCGATTGATCGGGCCTGCGGCATGGAATACGTCGAGATGTTGAAAAAAGCAGGGGTCAAGCTCTTTCACAAGGTCGGAGCGGTCCGGCATGCGGTCCACGCCGAAAAGGCGGGGTATGACGGCATCTATGCCGCCGGGATTGAAGAGGGAGGCCATCCCTTAAATGATGACGTGACAACAATGCTGCTCACCCCGCGAATCGTGGAATCCGTATCTATTCCGGTCGTTACCGTTGGAGGAATCGCCAACGGGAAAACCCTGGCCGCCGCCCTGATGCTTGGGGCCGAAGGAGTCATGATGGCCAGCCGCTTCATGGCCACCAAGGAATGCGAGGTTCATGAAGGCATCAAGCAGGAGCTCGTGGACCGCCAGGAGAACGACACTACCCTCATTTTCAAATCCATCGGTCTCCAAGGCAGGGCTTTAAAAAATAGGACTGTCGGACAAATTCTTGAAATTGAAGGCAAAGACGGGGGCCTCGAGGAGCTCATGCCTCTCATGGCCGGGGAGCGCAGCAAGGAGGCCTGGGAAATAGGGGATATTGACGCAGCGCCAATGATGGTCGGACAATCCATCGGGCTGATCCACAACGTCCCGACCTGTACTGAGCTTCTGGATAAAATGATGGCCGAAGCCCAGGAGCAGCTCCAGAACGTATATAACCGGATGCAAAAAACCTAGGCGGCCGAAACAGCGAAAAGCTGATTGAAAAAATCAGATGAAGAGTGGTCGTCCGTTAAAGTGGAGATGACCATCGTGCATGGAGAAGCGACGTATCAAAAGGAGAAATAGGAGATTCCCCGATATAATGAGCGAAGGACAGGAAATAAGAAGCTCTTAAAAACGCATTTCCTAAGAGCATTAATGACCGTCAGCAGGGTCTGGCAGCGGTTTACAACCAAATCTGATTGAATTATCTTTAATCCCTCAGCCATCTCCTAAATCAGCCGGTCAATAACGCTGCCTTTGGCTTGCAGGTAATAAAAAGACTGCGTCTCTTCCATTCCTCTGAGGCCGTTCTGGGCTTCAGGAACCGCTGGAAATTCTGACCTCACGGCGCTCAACTCTTCAGACCCGGCTAATTCACCTGCCAATCGTAAGGCCTTAACAACCTGCGCCTGCTCGACTGTTGTCAGCCCGGCTGGAGGGGGTGTGAGGGATTTTGGACCGGTCCGCGGGATGATAAAAGGCTCTGATTTAGAACGCTCACGAATCAGCCTGGCAATCGTATTGGAATTTTCCAGTCGCGCCCGGACCTGGGCATTTTCCAGCCGGGTAATGATTCTCGCATTTTCCAATAAGGAAGTAGTCTCAGCGGCATACATTTTTACTTGAGCCTTACATCAACCTTTTGTTTAGTAATTCTAACAAAAAACCTTAATTTTTTCAAGCAATAATCAGAAGTGATGCTTGGCAGGAGCGATAGTTGAGGAAGGCGGCGGGCCAGGGGCGCGCTGCCTTTAAGGAGCAAGTACGCGCCATGGCCAGCGCCGTTGTTCATGCAGCCTCTTTTACCTTTCTATTCATCAATTCCTTTTTATGTTCTTAGTGGTTCTTAATAATTGATTCCAGTGAAGCAGTCAGAGCCGAGGCCACCGGCTCCAGCAGTTTCGGGGCCGTGGTTTCAGGGCCGTCTGCAGGCGTATGAAAGAAATGATGACCGCCAAAAAAGCCGAAACTTCGATATCCTTTTTCGAGCACCCCCATCAGTTCACCGCGCGCTGCTCCCGTTTTTGGAGTCAGGCTCGGCATGCTGGCAAATGCGCGCTTGAGCGCCGGTATGAATTCAGGGCTTGAGATCAAGGATATTCGCGGCGAGATTCCATCCTGTTCTAAAAAAATCCCATTATGTTTCCAGTTCCAGGTCGCGATAGACGCCCCGAGATGAAGCCAGCAGATCACCTTGCCCGGCGGGGGTAATTCGCCTTTTTCCAGAATTTGATGCAGGCCCATATTCCCAAGCTCATGGCCGGAGTTCGAGAGGAAGAGCCAGCTCGGTCCAAACGAAAGTTCGCTCGCCCAGCGCGCCAGATCGAGAAAAAGCGCCACGCCCGGTCCCCGCTCACCGGCGCAGCGGAACCATCCGCTCTGAGGGGTAGTGACGACAATCCAGGATTCATCGCGCTTTAATTTCCCGATCACGTTCCTGGCCTCAGCCTCAGCTTCATCACGGCCAGTAACAAGTAAGGCCGCCATTGCATGCCGTTGGGCGGCATTCTTCAGGGAAACTCTTTCTTTCGCCCCCACCAGCACCACCGGTATGGGCCAGGATTCCTGACTGAAGGGCGAAAAGGCATTGCTGACGAAAACCTCCCCGGACAGGCTGGGGTTGTATCCTAACACGGCTAAAGCCCCCTCTTTGGCAAGCCCCTTAATAAGTCTCGCATGGTCGCTCTCAGGCGTCACAAACCATTGATCAAATTTTACCAGCACGATTTTATCCCTGACTGCCTGAGTTTCCCGTTCCTCTTGAAACAAAACGAGGGGGGCACGAACAGGTTCAGCGCCGGTGGCCTTGGGGAACCAGAGGGGGAAGCATTCCCTTGTTTTGGCTTCAACTTCCAACTCACATTTTTCAATAAAAAACTGCCTGAGCCTCCATTTTAAAAACCCCGCCTTAAAACCAGCCGCGCTGAGACGGTCCGCAATCCAGGAAGCTGTTTTTAAATCAGCCTCAGTCGCGGTCCGATGCTCGCCCATCTGAGCGTAGGTTACCACGTCTTCAAATAACTTCCGGCCGGAGAGATTTTTCAAAGGCATATTGCAAACTCCATGCAAAGGACCGCCTTGAAGACAGCGCGGCCCCTTTCATAAGTAAAAATGTCAAAAGGCAGGGTGCTGAGTTGAAAAAAAAATGGTCCGCTCAAGTGCAGTCAATCCGGCGCTAGAGTCTCAAATAGCTCCTCATCCAAAGGTATCCCGGTATTGATTCGCACCTTATCATTCGGCTTGCATTACCGACAGCATGTTCAAGTCCGGCACCGCATTAAGAACCTGGCCGATGTTTTCAGCGATTTCCAGGGCTGAAGGCAGGCCTTTTTTCTGGAAGTATCCATCGGCCACGGTCATCTTGAATTCATAAACCTTGCCTCCCCCCACGCCGCCGTGAGCGCCGATAACGCGTCCATTCAAATCCTTGGCCAGGTCAGAAGCCAGAAAGACCACCACAGGCGCTATGGCATCAGGGGAGAGCATCTCCTCGGTTATATCCTTAAACCCAGGCAGATCAGCGGTCATGCGGGTATAGGCATTCGGGCAGACAGCATGAACCCTGATGCCGTATCGTGCCAGTTCCATGGCCGCGATCTTGGTAAAGGCGTACATTCCGGCCTTGGCCAGCCCGTAATTAATCTGGCCAAAATTGCCAATTAAGCCGGACATGGAGGTCGTATTGATGATAACTCCCCCCTCATTTTGAATTCTCATTTTCCTGGCCGCGGCTCTGGCACACATGAATGTTCCTTTAGCGTGAACCTTCAACACCAGATCCCAATCCTCTTCACTCATATTCAAAAGAGTCCTGTCCCTTATGATTCCGGCGTTATTGACCAGGATATCCAGCCTTCCAAACCGGGACAGGGCCGTCCAGATCATGGCGTCAGCGCCGTCCAGGGTGCTGATGTCCGAGTAGTTAGCCGCGGCTGTCCCGCCGCTGTCATTGATTTCCTTGACAACCTCGTCGGCAACCATAGCCTCGCTGCCTGCACCGTGCAGGCTGCCGCCCAGGTCGTTAACCACCACTTTAGCTCCCTCGTTAGCCAGGGCCACAGCCTCTGATTTGCCAATTCCTCTGCCTGCACCGGTAACAATGGCTACCTTTCCGTCTAACAGTCCCATTGGTGTTCCTTCTCCTTTCTTGTTGTAAAGGCCATAATATTTATGATCTGTTAAATTTCACCTACAGGACTTCTTACCGTGAAGCACTGCTCACGTCAAGTGTCCGCCGATCTACCTTATCGCACGTTCCGTCGCTGGCAAAGACGCGACCTGCCTTCATTATAAATCCTGCCAGAGGGCCAGCACCCAGTCCCGGGCTGAAGCCATTTCAGGGGGCTCAAGTTCGAGCGTCGCGGTTCGGTTGTATCCGCGCTCTTTAAGCAGCCTAAAAATTTGAGGGAAAGGCACCTTTCCCTGACCAGGGAAAAGGTGCAGGTCGTCACGAGGACTCCCTCCGCCATGATTATCATGGATGTGAAGATGATGAATCCGCTCATAGAGGCGGTTAATGATCTCCGGCGCCGTGTTCTCAGGGTGCATGAGCATCGCGTGACCCAGGTCCACGGTCAGGCCCAGGCCCTGGTAGCGATTTAAGGGGCTTGCAAGATCGGTCCATGTTTCGCTTAAGTTCTCCAGGTTGACAAGAACGCCTGCATCCACGCCCCACTCGACAACCCGCCCCAAAAGATCTATCTTGCCTTTAATGACTTCAGGGCCTAACCGGTTAGAATCGAGCCAGAGATGAATGGTCAAGAGCGTAACGCCCAGGCGTTCAGCCGCTTCCAGGGCCAGTTTAAGCTGCGGCAGATATTCACTTTCCAGCCGGCTTAAAATCCGAGGATCACCTTCTTCCGGACCGTGGCCTAGTAAGGTTAAGCCGCGTCTCCGGGCCAGCTCTCCCCAGGCCTGTTCTTCCTCAAGGCCGCCCGGACAAGGCAAGGTGATTTCCAGAATACTGAACCCCTGAGCCAGGATTATTTCCGCGGCTTCAAGGCTGCGTGTTCGAGCACTGATTTGTATCATCGAGCCTTCCTTTTATTAATTTTTAACTTAATAAACAAATACATGTCCACATAATAATGATCCGCCGATCAAAAAAGGCAAATAAAAAAATAATTCTGTAACTCCATTATTAGCAACCTGTTTCTAAGAAGATAAAGCCGACATATTTTCAACATGAAGACCTCTACGCATGTAAGGCCTTGAAATTTATTTATTAAATTAGCAAGAATTCAATAAGGCCAGAAAGCGGCATGAAATGGGTTTCTTTGAAGCAGGCGGCGTGCAGGCTGAAGGTTTGGCCATAGGCGAGATATAAAAAATCATGAATAAAATTCTGAAGTTCCCGTTAGAGGCATACAACGGCAACCAAGCTCTTTAAAAGAATGACTCCTATCACCCGGTCTGTGAGCCTGAAATCAAAGAAAAACCTTGAGTCTAACTTCATATATGGGTAGTTTATTGAATGGATTCGGGCCAGACTTCTTGAGCCGGATGATCCCTGGGACGTAAAAAAGAACCGCCATGAATAAGCTTGCCTTAGCTCACCTTGGAAGACGCCTCGTGCATAACCAGGCCGCCTTCTCTCAGAACAACCTCAGGAGGAATCAGGAGCTGCTACGTTACGGTGTGCCCAGGTTCCGGACCGTGTTTCAGGCAGTGCCTACCCTCCTCCAGATCAACCAGCCTAGAGTTCCGGGATATGTTGATTCAGCCGATACGCCCCGTGGCATCCACGGGTTTGATCGCTCCGGCTTCTCCCGGATTGAATTAAAATTTTTAAAAGACATTCAAATTGACCAGCGCCAGCTTCTCGCTTCCAAGCCAGTGGTGGAATGCCTATTCCTGATGGGCAGTTCGGGTTCCGTTGGCCATACGGTCAGCTCGGACCTCGATTACTGGGTCTGCATTGATCAAGGCAAGATAAGCCGTAAAAAACAGGATTTATTCAGAAAAAAGCTCGATTTGATCACTGCATGGGCTAAAGAGAAACAGGGGATCGAGGTTACCCTTTTCACTGTTGATCTCGCTGACTTGGCCACTAATCGCCTGGGTCACCTGGGCGATGAGGAGCCAGGGGACATTTTATCGCTAGTGCTCAAGGAGGAAGTATACCGAACCCTGCTCCATGTGGTGGGGCGAATACCCTTATGGTGGGCCATTCCACTGAGAACTTATGCAGACGACTACCGGCAGATTGTGAAGTTTCTTGATCAGATCCCCAACCCTAATTTTTTCCCTCAGGATTTCATTGACCTGGGATTCCCGCACAAGCCTCCCCCACGGGAGTATATGGGGACGGCCTTATGGCAGCTCCACAAGGCCAAGGCCGATCCGTTCAAGGCAGCTATTAAGACGATTCTCATCCTTGAGCAGACTGAATCAGGACTCAGGGCTCCGCTCTTGTGTGATCAGCTTAAAAAGAAGGTTCTTTCAAGCCCGAGGGATGAGTTTCCTATTGATCCTTACATACTGATGATCCGGCGGGTTCTAAGCTTTTGCAAAGACCAGCTCTCGCCCGAAAGCCTGGAATTGATTCGAACCTCAGTTTACTTCAAACTCTATTCCCCTCTAGGTTTTAGGACTGTGGACAAAGACAGCCCCAAAGTGTGTTTTTTAAAGGAGCTGTTAGATGAATGGGGTTGGAGCCAGACCAAGGTCAAACAGATGGAGAATTACATTGACTGGCCCGAGTCTCGCAAGCTGGCCCTGGGTGAAGGGATCAATTCCCTGCTGCGGGAGCTGTACACCAAGATCAGCAACCGGCTCAGGGCTGATTTTCCCGAGGAGGTCAAACTTGATCAGGATTTGGCCACATTGCACCTTCAAATGCTGGCCCGTTACTCCGTCCACGAGGCGAAAGTAGAAGACCTACCTTCGGATCAATACCGAAAGAGCCTGCCTCAAACCTTGACCCTGGCCTTTGAACAAAATCAGTGGTCTATATTCGCCGGCCTGAAA
>JAFDHD010000057.1 GCA_019308995.1 Deltaproteobacteria bacterium
AGTTCTGAGTCGCGAATTGAGCGTGGAGATTTATCGTTTGGAGAAGTGGCGCAAAAAGGCGCTGGCTGCTTTATCAAGCGGTTTGAAAGAGAGGGGCGGAGATCTTGTTCAGGCAGACTGAATGCCTTTTGGCTGATCCGTTGAGTGACGCAGTATTGGAGTGATTAGCTCCTGACAGGCTTTTTGAGAAGGTGTGTACGAGAAAGGGGAATTGACTGACTCCTTATATTAATCTGTGGGTCAATATAATGAGGGAATAGTGAGTAATAAGAAGGCCGATTTACCAAAAATCTACCATTTGAACGTACTCGCCGGTATCCTTGATGAGCTCTTTGATTTTCTTCTTTTCATCTTGGTCGTTAATCATTTCCACTTCAGTTGTAAACAGGCCATGGTCGTCTTTCTGGTTTTTGTAGTTCACAATGTATCCCGGAACCATGATATAGCGGCAGCCGCCCACACCGCAGCAGGATTTATCCCAGGCGGTGTAGCCCAAGACGCACAGGACCTCCCGGTCTCCGACAGAAAACCGTAGCTCTTTTTCTACCTCGTAATGGCCGGAGATAGATTCGACTTCCTCCCCTGGTTCGAGATGAATGTATTTCCTGATGGCCATAGTACTTCTCCTAAAGTTCGTGTAATTAAATCCTCGTTTTATATATTTTATCAAAATTATAGATAGGAAGCCAGGACTTTAGCTCCCTGAGGGCTTGCGACATAACTGAGGGTTTCCCTGTTTGCCCCTAGTTTTCGGCTTATAATTGTAGTCTAATTACTACAATTTTTATAATGTCCCGGCAGGGACAATTGAAAATAGCCCGGCCCATTTAGGGTCGGGTCCTGGAATATTCTAAGAATCCAGTCCCATAGGGACGACAGATATTATGTTTATGCGGCGAAAATCTCAAGAAAAGAATGAAATTAAGAATAATTGCTTTTTAGCTTGATCTTTAGTAAGGTGAAGTATCTCAATTTGGTTTTTTTTATTTTATCTGTTGTCTTTTTAATTAATAGAAGACGAAAAGTTATTATCTTTAGTTGTGATGGCTTTCCGTGTCACTCTGCTACGACTGCTTCTGGGCATGCTTAAACAACAACACAAAAACTTAGGAGGGGGGAAAATGGCAGCATTCAAACGTCAATATTTTTTCGGAATTTTTATCGTAATCTCAGTTTTAATGATCACGCTATTTGCTTCCGAACTGACCAGGGTGGAGGCAGCCAAGCCGGGGGATGTCGTCATTGCCACCAGCTCGGCTGTATTTAACTGTAAAGGCGGTGATCCGGCCACCCAGACAGGCGCCCCACCATATGTTAGTCGAACCGTTTTCGACAGCCTGATTTCCGTGACGACTGATCGGAAACCTAGCCCGGCCCTGGCCAAGTCTTACAAGATTGCTGCGGGCTGGAAATACATTGACTTTTTTCTGAGAGACGACGTCAAGTTTCAGAACGGGGAGACTGTGACCGCAGAGGATGTAAAGTACACCCTTGGGAAATACCTGGAGAGAAAATACAGATTTGTATTTCGCCCCATGTGGCGGCGCATTATCAAAGAGGTCGAGATTGTGAATCCGACTCAGGTTCGCGTTCATCTCAAAGAAGCGGACTGGGGGTTTGTAGGCCGCCTCTGGTGGAGCGGCGGCATAATGCCCAAGGCCTATCGTGAAAGGGTCGGGGATAAAGGGTTTAGCAACAAGCCCATTGGAGCCGGTCCGTTTAAATGGGTAGATTATAAGCAGGATCAATGGTTTAAGGTCGAGGCGGTTAAAAACCATTATCGCATGACCCCTAAGGTCAAGTCGTTGAAAGTGATCTATGTCCCGGAACACTCGACCCGGCTGGCCATGCTCAAAGCCGGAGAGGTGGACATAGCTCCGCTACTAGGAGCTCACGTCGGCTCGATCAAGTCCGATCCTAAATTTAAAATCCATTGGACCAAGTTCGTTTCAGGCTCGACCATTGTCTTTGCTGATCTAGTCGCTCCGGACACGCCCAGTCCGTTTCATGACATCCGGGTTCGAAAGGCGGTCAACTTGGCCATTGATCGAAAAATTATCTGCAAGAAGATTCTCTTTGGGGCTTCTGAACCATGGGGAGATATCCTGGCTTCCATTACACTGGGTTATGATCCAAGCCTTAAGCCAGAACCCTATGATCCGGAGAGAGCCAAGGCCTTGCTGGCCGAGGCCGGATATCCCAATGGCTTTAAGACCACCATCAATGTGCAGACGACCTCTATTACGGCCGACGCCCTGGCGGCCAGCCTATCGGAGATTGGTATTAGGGCCAAGGTGGACAAGTATGAATCCGGCGCCTTTTACGAAAGATTCTTCACAAGGAAGTTCCGGGGGCTTATTCCTTATGTGGGCTGGTATGATGTCGAATACAACGCGCCCTCTGAGTTGTCTGACTTCTACCTGAGAAAGGCGTTCCACACTTATTACACATCTGATGAAGTGGACACCATGTTAAGGAAATCCATGTATTCCGAGACAGAAGAGGAGCTGGCAGTCTGGGGGAGAAAGCTATCCAAGGCCATCCGGGAGAGCCTGATTACGGTGTTCCTGTGGGCCAACCACACGCCTTATGGACTCGGTCCCAGGATTAAATACTGGGAGCCAACCATCGGAAGCATTCCCTCTATCGGGTTTGAAACCATCGAGCTCAACCCATAAAATAAATTCCTGAAATATGCTGGGGCCTCCTTATTTAAAAAGAGGCCCCAGCCATTTTCCTGAATCCTGCAAAACCTATTGATTTGAAACCGCCTCTTATTTAATTTCACATCAGGTATAGCCGCGGCGGCGATTCACCCCCCTGAGATCACTCCTTTCCGTGCTTGAGCCAGATCGGGTGCGAGTGATAGAAACCCTCCAAACCGATATCATGCAGCTTGTCGTTATATCCCAGGATGTTCTTACGGACGGCAGTGATGTTCTTTGGATACCACAGCCAGGCGTCTTCATAGTTGTCGTAAATTACCTTTTCGAGTTCCCAGTAAATTTTCTGTCGCTTTCAAATGATTAGTTATTATGGTGCAATAAAAAAGGGATAATTATGGAAAAAGATTTTCGAAGTGGTTTAAAGTTCAGTGCCCGGCCAGTGGGCCATTGATGCTTTTCACTCGTTTATGAGTTCCGCCTTGAGGTCTTTTTTCAAGGTCTTGCCTGTGGGGGTGCGGGGGATTTCGTCTTTAAAGACGATAATTTCCGGGATCTTGTGATTGGCCAGCTGTTCGCTTAAAAAATCTTTAATCATCTCTTCGTTGATCTCATCGTCTGGCTCGAGAACAATAAACGCCGTGACGATCTCGCCCCAGTGGGAGTCAGGTTTACCAACCACGGCTGTATCTTTGATACCTGGCATCTTATGCAGCGCTTCTTCGACCTCGGCCGGGTAAACGTTCACTCCGCCCCGAATGATCATATCCGTGACACGATCCACGATGTAGTAGTACCCGTCTTTATCCCGGATGGCGATGTCTCCAACAGTCATGTATTTTTCTCTAAAGACTTCGCGCGTGGCCTCCTCGTTCTTATAGTAGCCTTCCATGAGAAATGAGTTGTAGATATACAGCTCACCGCGTTCGCCATCCTCGACTTCGTTCCCGTTTCCGTCGAGGATTTTAAACTCATTGTCAAAAAACGGTTTTCCGACACTGGTCGGCCGCTCACGGATTTCCTCAGGGGTAATGACTATGTTCACACCTGTTTCAGTGGCTCCATAAAATTCGTATAAAACCGGACCGAACCGATCAAGAATACCGAGTTTTGTTTGCGGAAAGAGAGGCGCTCCTCCACAGATCAGGGCGCGGAGGCTCGACAGGTCCAGGCGGTCAGTGACTTCCGCGGGAACCTGAAGCAGGGAATCAAGGATGGTCGGAACTACGAAGGAGGAATTGACGCCATATCGGGCAACGTTCTCCAGAAACTCCAGCGGATCGAAGCGCGGCATAAGAATCAGGGTCCCGCCCAGAACAAAGGCGCAGGAAGCAAAAACATAGGGAGCTGAATGGTAAAGAGGGCAGGCCACCAGATGCGCTTCATCCGGCTGGTACTTAAACTGCGCAATGATATGCAAGGCAAACTCGGCCAGCTTCTCCGCACCCCCTTTTCGGGCGGCCCCTTTGGGCTTGCCCGTGGTGCCTGAAGTATAGATCATGCCCGTGCCTTGCTCCGGAGGCAGGTTTTCCAGGTCCACGTCTGGCGGGTTCGCGATCAGGCCTTCGTAATCTACCGCACCATCAAGCGATGTCGAGCCGATACTAACAAAACCCTGGGGAAGCAGGCCCGTATACCGCTTCCGGTGAGGCAGAATGCGGTCGGCAAATTCATGGTAAAAGATGAGGCATTTGGCGTCAGAGTTATTGGTGATGTATTCGATCTCCGGCGGCTTATTCCGGTACCCGACCATGACCAGCCCCACCCTGATCAGAGAAAAAGCCGAGATGATTTCAACATACTCCGGCAGGTTGTAGATCATGACCGTGGCCTTGTCCCCCGGACGCAGGCCCAGCCCGTAAAGGCCCTGGGCCAGGGCCCGGCATCTTTCATGGAGTTTAGACCAGGTAAGGGTCCGCTCCTTCCCAATCGCCACCGGCTTATCCGGGTTAAGTTGAGCTTGCACTTCGACCAGGGACGGCTGCTGTTCATCGGGGATGGTTTCAGACATGAAAATTTCCTTCAGGCTGTGATTTACTTGAAGATAAATTATGTCAGATTGTCAGGTTGAAGTTGGTTATGTAAGATATTTTAAGAAGAATATTTGTTTTGTCAAGGTAACTTCCAGGTCAGTGTTGCAGCAGATGCGGTTTGGTCTCACCGAATTTTTTCTCTATGGATTCCTCTAGTGTTCAAAGTCAGTAAGGTCCGACCCTGAGACAGGACCGTAAAAAGGCAGGTTACCTGTCCAGCTTAAACCTGATCCTCAGCACCGAGCCTTTAAAACTTGTTGATACAATTCGAAACATTCCGATTTCTTTGGTTGATTTGACGTGCGCGCCGATGCAAGGGTAGGCGTCATAATCTTCGATTTTAATAATTCGGATGCGCTCATCTGCATCTTGCGGCAGCCGCTCCAGGTCGTAATGTTCCTCTGCTTCCTCTTTGGTCAGATACTCTTCTTGAACCTTCAGATCCGCCTGGATAACCTCATTGACCTTTTTTTCGATTCGGCTGATCTCTTCATTTGTCAAGGCCCGGCCAAAGTAGTAGTCGCATTTTGATTTTTTCTTTTCGATATGGGCGCTGAAACAGCGGTTACATTGAAACATCCTGACCATGGTTTGGTTCAGGATATGTTCTGCTGAGTGCATCTTCGGGTCTATTTCTTTTTTCATTTGCCGATACCTGGGACCTAATATTTATTGAGTAATTATTTGTGCCATAATGTCTATCCATCAAGCCATTTTTTTCATAAGCCGGTCTATTTTCTGGCCGGGATTCTTTTTAAAATAGTAGAGGTGAGTTTCACAGTGGCAGTCTGAGGAGCCGAACCCTTTCATGATTGTTTTTTCGGAAAACCGGGTGAGTTCCTGGCTCAACGCACACTCCAATTTTTTATTGGACTCAATTTTTTTCACGCTAATTATCGAAGCATGAATCAGGAACCAGTCAATGTGCCAGTGGAGGCGTTTCTTATTGGAAAGGTGGCGGGCTATTCTCATTTCAAGGTTGTTCATGGCCGACCCGACGTAACAGTAAAACCCTTGGGGGAACCTGATCGCAGGCCTCCGGGCTATCTCAATGTCCCCATTATGATCTAACTTTATGATGAGACAATAGGTTCCTTTGTTCATGCTTTTCTAATCTTTAAGCGCTTCAAGAAAAAATGAAAAATATAATTCTAACTCTGCAATATTTTCTTTCAGCCGATGATCTCCATTAATAAGGTGAAGCGTCGCCTGGTTTTTTTTGGCAAATCGGATGATAATTTCAGGAGGAATAATGGTGTCGCGCCAGCCGTGAACAATGGTCACACGGTCTGTTTTTAATGAAAAATCCTGCCTTTCAAAGCCCGGCCAGGACAAGGCGGGCGCCAGGAGAAACAGGCCTTTTACCTGTAGTTCGCCGACCGCACGGGCAGACACGTATCCACCCATGCTAGAGCCGGCTAAAATTATGGGCATTGCAATCGTTTTACAGTGGGCCATCAGTTTTTGAACGCGCTCGTCAGCATTATTCATACCCCGGTAATCTAGAGAGGCCACATCAAATCCCATGTGGCGCGCCACCTCCACCATTGCGGAAATCTTGGCGCCCCAGGGACCTGATTCTTTTCCATGCGACCAGCAGACATGCATCTTGTTCATCGTTTCGTTCCTCTTAAACGGCCTTTCCTTGTTTTGTAAAAGTAGTATGTGAGAAAGGTGTTCTGGTGTCAAGAAAGGCATGGCGAGATCTAAAAAAGTACGATGATGAAATAAAAAAAGATTAAGAAAATCAATATATTATATAAAAACACCAGATGTTGCCCGAAAGTAACACGCACAAGACGTCATCAAAGGTGAAAGCAGTCTTTTTAGAGAGGCGATACCATATATAGAGAAGCTTAATTAATTCACCACAATATGGTGTGTTTTTACTTGACATTTTTTTGATTTTAGGTTTTAATATAAATACAAAGGTAGTAAAGATACTGTCATAAACCATGGGTAACCGCTTCACCTGCCACAAAGGGCGTATGAGGTATGAAAAACCATGGAGGAAAAACGAAAGCTAGAAAGGTTTGCTCTTGAGGTCCCGGCTGCAGTTCAGGTAGTCTCAGGGGCAAACGATCGTAGAAACGAATTACTAAACCTGCTCACTGAGAATATCTGTGCTGGTGGGGCCTATTTTTATACAGACAAACCCCTGCCAGAGCAGACTATTGTCAATATAGACCTGGTTCTTTCTATAGAAAGGCTGAAAAAAATCCAGGGTAAACAGGCTTATATCAAGGTCACAGGGCAGGTGATTCGGGCTGAACCGGATGGGATGGCTATCTGTTTCGACCCTGATTACAGTATCAAACCCGTACAATAATCATTCCTGATCAACCCTTATCCTGCGAAAATCGTAATCAAACCTCATAAGGTCAAGCGCCGCGATCAAGAGCTTTAGACTGTAGCGTTCGGACTTCCTCACACATTTAAATTTTTATCGAGTATTCAATATCTCCTTGGAGTTAAGGATTTTATTTCCTTTGGGTCCTAAGGAATGAGGATGATCTGATTATTCTCCCTTTCAATGGTCTCCTCCATATTTTCCACCTCATCCAGGTTCGGGATCGAATCCGCAGCGCCCGGTCTGGTGGCACATAGAGCCGCAGCTTTATTGGCTGTCTTTATGGCGTATTCCATATCCTGGCCTTTCATCATTGAAGCAATAAAGTACCCGATAAAGGTGTCTCCTGCGGCTGTAGTGTCAACAGGGACAATCTTTTCCGCCGGGACCCTGATTTTCTCCCTGGAATTTTCCAGAAGAACTCCCTGCTCGCCCAGAGTCAGGATTGTTGTTGCTTCAGGGTACTGCTCTCTCATAGAGGCCAGGATCATCTCAGCTTCTTGTTCACCCGTCAGTTCGCCACCCTCAATTTCATTGAGAATGAAACAGCTTACCAGGTTCAGAGGATAATCCAAAACCCGGCGGTCCATGGGGGCGGGATTGAAAGCTATTTTTAAGCCCCGGCTGGCTGCACGCGCGATGATTTCAGGGACAGCATTGATCTCATTTTGCAGAAGGAGGTAATCTCCTGATGTAAATTGAGTCAGGACTTTCTCGATGTAAGCGTCGGTAATCTTTTTATTCGCCCCTCCATATAAAATAATCGAATTTTCACCTTCCTGATTTACCTGAATAATCGCGTGACCACTGGGCTCGTCAATAACTTCAATCAGGGACGTCTTGGCCCCATGCCTCTCTAAAAACCTTTTGAGCCAAAGACCGTCCTGGCCGATCACACCGGCGTGGTAAACCGCTGCTCCGGCGTGAGCCAAAGCGACCGACTGGTTCAAGCCTTTTCCCCCGCAGAACTGCTGAAAGCTCTTGCTATTGAGCGTTTCACCGGGACGAACGAAATGCTCAACCATATAGACATGATCAATATTGAGCGATCCAAAGTTTAAGATTTTCATCCTGGCTACCGGATTAGCATAATTATCGTTCAAGAGTTATGTGCCCGATTATCCTGATGGCAATCAATCCTTACGCTTTTGGGTATATGTTCGCACGGCTTTATGGACAGCTAAAGTTCGCCCGGCCAGCTCCTCCATGGTCATGGTCTGAAAGCCGATGACATGTGACCTGATGGTGTCGTTTAAGGGGGCTGCAAGCTGTCCTCCGAAGTTAAGGCGTCCCACTGATGCGCCGGTGATTGATCCTGTGGTGGCGCCATTACAGTCTGTGTCCAGACCACCCATGACCGAGATGCAGATGGAACGATCGGGCTCCATGGCCCCGTAAAATAAGGACATCACCACAATAAGGGCGTTATTCACCGTATGGACAGGGCTAAGAGTTCCGTAATCTTTTTCTAACCGTAACATGAAGGCTTCGAAATCCGGGCAGTCCTGGACCCATTTGAGTGCGTACCTCACCGCTTCCGCCAGCTTGCAATGTTTCGGAATTTCTGACAGTCCGATTTCAACCAGGCGATGAGGGTCGGATTCAGCAAATGCCGAGGCAATCATGGCGGCGACAAACATCTCACCGTATATTCCATTGGCCGTGTGAGTCCAGTGGGCGTCCCGCCAGGCGAATTCGGCCGCCAGCTCCGGAAGGCCGGCGCAGGCGTATGCCCAGCCGTCGGCTCGAATCTGAGCGCCAATCCATTCGCGATAGGGGTTGTTGTATCTTCGTGTAAAGGCCGGGCTCGGGAAAACCACCTCGTTCCCTATCCTGGGGGCCTTGAGGTTGAAATTCATGATGGCCTGGGTTTCAGCGGTGCAGATGGCGTAATAGGGAAGGGAAGAGTTCCAGGTCCTCGCAACATCGTGCCATTTAAAACCAGGCCCCTTTTCCTCAAGAACCTTCAGCCCAATCAGAGAGTAATTAATATCGTCGTCAGGCTCCATGCCAGCGATGTTTTCACGCCAGGAATCTTTAAACAGAATTTTCATGCCGTCATCTTTTTCCTGACCGCTGAAATAATAATCCAGGGGCCACTGGTTACGCTTCTGGAGATAGGCCCTGATGGCCTGCCGACCGTTCACACCGGCGTGCCCCACCATCCCCAGCCTCTCAACAGGCTTACCCAAGGCACAACCGCAGGCCCGGCCGGTCCAGGCGCCGTGAAAGCGGTCAAGCAATTCATCATCATTCAAAGGGAGTGGGAGCTGTCGAGGTCCGTCAGGCCGCTCGCGGCGTATGCCTCGCAGGTCGTTGGGCTGCACGTAATTGTAATTCGGGTCCTGGGCCAGGTTTTGAAACGCGGTGTACAGGGTCTGGATTTTTTGCTCATTGAAGGCATCCAGGGTATCATGCAGTTGCTCGACCTGGACGCGGATACTTTCCGGAACCGGATATCCTTCATATTCAAGCTGGACCATTTCTGCTTTTAACTGCCTGACTGGCGTGTCCCATCCTGCATACATGAGCAGCCTCCAAATTATCAATTCATGCTGGTAGAATCATGGTCACATCATTGCCACGGCCTTGTTAATTTCCTTGATATATTCCTGATCGGTCCCGCAGCAGCCGCCGATAAAGTTCGCGCCGGCTTGAATCAATTCCGGGACAAATCGCACAAAGTCGCGCGCCGTAGTGCGATAGACAGTCTTGCCATCGGCAACTTCTGGCAGCCCTGCGTTCGGCTTAATCCAGATCGGAAGTTCTGTCTTGCTGCGCATACGCCTGCAAATAGGAATAAATCCTTCTATGCCTTGTCCGCAGTTCGCTCCAATCCCATCCACTTCCATTTTTACAAGTTCTTCTACCACTTCTTCCGGGGTGGTGCCCATCATGGTTCGGTCCTTGTTTTTACCAGAGTCAAAAACCATGCTCGCAATGATTGGCAGTCCTGTTGGTTTGACCGCTGAGACGGCGATCCTGGCTTCAGCAAGGTCTGACATGGTTTCGATAATGATTCCGTCCGCGCCTGCTTGAGCCTGAGCATGGGCCTGCTCTTCAAAAGCCTTTCCCAGATCATCTTCAGTCACTTCTTTCATTACAAGCATCTTTCCGCTAGGGCCTATGGAGGCAAAAACATAAGCGCGGTCACCAGCCACTTTCTTTGAAATCTTCACGCCAGCCGTATTGATTTCCACGACCTTATCTGCCAGGCCGAATTTTTCGAGAATGAATTTATTGGCCCCAAAGGTGTTGGTCAAAATAACCCGGCTTCCGGCGTCCACATACTGTCTGGCCACTTCTTCCACTTTTTCCGGATGATAAAGATTCCATGAATCGGGATTTTCTCCCTGTTTCAGTCCGCAGGCATAAAGCTGCGTTCCCCACGATCCGTCAGTTACTACCACACCGGTTTTTATTAAATCTTTGATCAGCGAGTGCATAGATCACCTCTAAATTTATTCCTGAATTCGTCAATGACGTCCAGCAGTCACTTAGGTCCCATTGTCTTCTTTAATTTCGAATTATGACCTTGCTGGCGGAATAATCGCGGTATAGGCCGATTTTAAAGTCTTGTCAAGTGAAACTAGTTCCAGTTTTTTTGTCTAACATTTTTCCTCAGCCAAAAAAAGATAAGGCTGGAGTATCAAAATTCGATTGAGCATTTTATAATGAAAAAATCATGAAAGACAGGCATAAAACAGTGGGAGCGTTCTGTTAAAACACCTTATATTAAATTACGATGGTCCAGGTAGGGAGATGAGGGATGGCGGAGTATACGTGTAAAAAGCGGTCTCAAAGGCGCGCAGGTCATGCCTCCTCAATGGCCACAACGTCCAGTGACACTGGGATGCTCTCTAATCTCATTTTCGCATCTGTTTGATGTATAATAATATTCTGGAGCCAGTTGGCGTTATCTTCTTCTGGGTAGTCGCTCCGGTAATGTGCCCCTCTGCTTTCCGTCCTCAAAAGAGCCGCTCGGCAGACCATTTCAGAGAGGAGCAGCATATTTTCAAGTTCCAGGCGCCTCACGAGCTGACCAGGGTTTGCGACCGGAACCTTTAGGCTGAGCGACTTGAGCTCCTCGATTCGTGTCAGGGCCTCCTGTAAATCCCTGTCGCTGCGAATAATCCCTGCCTTGTACCACATAACTTCTTTTAACGAACGGCGCAGGTTTTTCTGGTCCTGTCGCGCTTGAGATGAATGGGATTCCAGTCTGGTTCTTTCATCTGCTATCTCATGACGCAATATTTTTGGTGGGCCGATTTCTTTGGCTTTTGAGGCTGCATTTCTGCCAGCCACACCTCCCATTGCGAAAACTTCGGCCAAGGCGTTGCCACCGAGCCGATTGGCCCCATGAACCCCGGCGCAGACCTCTCCTGCGGCAAAGAGACCAGGCACCGAAGTTTCGGCGTTTTCGTCTATCATGACCCCTCCCATGCAAAAATGGGTTGTGGGGGAGACGATAATTTCTTTCTGATCCTCTGACCACTCGGCAGGGAGTAATGGGCGCAGTCGAGTCACGCCAGAGATTGGGCTGAGATCCATAATCACCCCGCCGTCCACATCCCGGCCCTCCAGAATCTCGTGCATAACGGCCCGTGAAAGTCTGTCCCGGGTCATGGCCAAAGGGTCGTTCAGCCCATGCTGGGTTATGATATTTTCACCGTGAGCGTTCTTCAGTACTGCCCCGAATTGCGAAACAAGGGCTTCATAAAGGATGGGCCTGTGTCCCAGTTTCCCCAAGGCTGTTGGATAAAACTGAATAAATTCAATATCTTTAAGAGGGAGACCGAGGTCGTAAGCAAGGGTCAGACCGGCCCCGGTTATACCCGGGGCATTATTGGTGTGCAGGTAAATCTGACTGAAACCACCGGTGGCCAATATTACGCACCTGGCTTCAAAAGTCAAAAAGGTTCCGTTCCTGTCAATCCCTGTCGCAGCTGCGATGCGGTCATTACAGGTAAAAAGCTTATTAACAAACACATGATCAAAGAAGCGGACGCCGATTTTTTCAGCATACTGCTTGAGAGGAAGCATATAGCCGCTCCCCCTCCTGTTCAGCACACTGATATGCCGCGAATACCGATGGCCAGGGGCACGGCCGAGCCGAAGACTGTTTTCTTTTTTTACAAATTCAACTCCGCACTTTTCTAAAAATGATACCTGAGGACCGGCCTCCTGAACCATCCTTGCCACCAGGCGCTGGTCATTAAGAAAACGACCTCCGGAAACGGTGTCCTTCAGGTGAACTCCCTGATCATCCTGTGTATCTCCCCAGCCTGCGGCCGCGAAGATACCTGCAGAAATAAAGGTATTATTGCCATATCCCACTCTCGATTTGGAAACAACAAGGACATCAGCTTCCCTTTCTCTCGCCTCAATGGCTGCCCTAAGGCTTGCGCCACCCCCGCCGATAATGAGTATATCGCATGAAATAGTATTAGTATCTTTAAACTGCATGGCTTTCCCTTTGGATGGAGGTTAAATCAAAATCCCCTGAGTAAAGGTCGCGAAAACATTTTAACACCGGCAACATTCAACTTTTTACACTTTGTAAAGATTTTCGACAGTCAAATCCCCTGCCTAAAAAAAATTTCTGCCGGTATTTCAATTTTTTTTTAATATTTCCTTATCGTTATGGATTCCTGAATCGAATCTTAACTTTGGCACATCAATTGCTCAAATTAAGGTTGCTACGTTCGTTCTCATACTCCCACCTTCTTATTTTCTAGTTCCGGTCGTGAGGAAGGGTTTTCCCAGATTTTACCTTTCCTCACGGCCCCCTCCTCTTTTACGGGCTGACAGAAGCGATTATCAGCAACAGTGGCTGATGTTTTTTGATCTTTCAGCAGTTATTCAGCCTGACTACTCTGGCCATAGTACGCCTCAGGGCCATGGTGAGGGACAAGCACCACTGGCATTGGTTGCAGGAAATGGCCGGTTTAATCGCAGATTTTGGGAAGATCAAATATTTGATAGGCTTGTGACTGCTTGTGCAAACTCAACCGGCATCACTTATTCGGAGTTAACTCAATAGCCACATATCAAAATAATAGTAAGTGCATGAAAGGGCCGAACCTCGAGTAGTGCCCGAAGCAGGCATAGCTATTTTATACAATAACTTCCTATGCTTACATATAGGGAGGGGATGAGCAAGAGGTTCATAACATATGTCTTTTCACTACCCTAAGTTTTACAACGGACCTTGCATCATCCTCGCTCATTAACTGCACTTTTTCCATATTCCGAACTATCTCCAGTTCATCCTTCTCAGAGTTCAGGCGATCATATTCTTGCTTGAGGTCAGAAATAGTCCTCTGGAGATCTTCGGCCTCTTTTCTGTATTCATTAACCTTTTGTTTTTCCTGGGCCACTTGATCCGCCAGCCTGGCAAGTTCCTGTCTGAGCGATTCTTGCTGTTGGCGCTCTGATTCAAGCTTTCGCAGCTCTTCACGGTTTTCATCAAGCGACTTCCTTCGTTGCTCGATCTCCGCGTCAATCTGCTTGCCTTCAGATTCAAGTTCTCGTATCTCTTCACGTCTTTTATCAAGTGCTTTCACACATTGATCAATCTCCGCGTCAAGGCGTATTTTTTTTGACGTTAAATCGGCAACACTTGAGGCATCTTCGATAATAGACTCGATCCGCCGGCGGTATGAGAGACAAACAGCTAAAGCTGCGATGGATATAAACAAAGCCAACATTGTTGTAAATACCCATAACCAAACTGGTACTACCATCTTTTTGACCTCACCTATTAGTTAGTATCTCGGAGTTTCTATCCCGCCTCGGCGGGATTAAAATAAAAGTGGTTTATTGAGGCATGTTATGTTTGCCTCAAACATGCCTGCCCGCCAGGTGGCAGGCGGAGAATATTATAAGCGAAGAGCAGAGAGCGTGGAGCATAGTGTTATTTTCTCTCTTTGCTCTTTGCCTCATGCTCTATGCATTTAAGCCTAGTTTTCCATCATTCCGCCGGTCCCATAATCTCGTAAAGCTACTTGTTTAGGCCCGGCGCTCACTATATAATATATCTTACCAGATTGAAAATTTCAAGAAAACTAAAATCGCCTCTTTACAAAAATCTGTGGGTGAACGGTTAAGCCCATTCAGGATAACAAACTGTTTTTTCATAGAAAATTATACGTCAGGAGCAAATATTTTTAGTCTCACATGATAAACGTCGGCCGGTTCGGCGGTGCGATGAGAATGGGTCTCTAAAAAGCTCGTCGGAATTGCGCCGGGTAAATCGGCCGGTGCCTCGGAGATAAAAATATAGTTTGACAACCCACAGATTTTTTCAAAGAACCCTAAAATTTTTGATTGAGATGGCAAATCACGCGATTTAATGACGGTCATTTCATTCGCAGAGCTTTAGGGCGATTTTTTTAATATCCTGTGAAAAAGGAGAATTTGGGGCCTCAGTCATAATGGGTTTCATCCTTGCGATGGCCTCCCCTACAGTATCATCCTCGCGTATGGTCATAACTTCCGAACTCGTGACCCCCAGATAATTTTGCATAAGATTCTGAATAACATTACCTGCTTTTGCATCATTCCCCGTTCGTACCCTGTTGACAACCACAAAGGGTGTAATCTCCGATAGGATTTTTTTTGCGGAATCCGTTACCTCTGAGTCGATCTTGCGAGCCTCTTTAAAAAAGCCTTCCATGGTCTTCAGGTGGGGATAGTTTTCAAAGTCCTTTGCCTTTTCCAAAAGCTCTAAGATTTCAAAACATTTTTTGTGCTTGAAAAAAAACGCGAACCGCCTGAAGACCGCTGCCTTGATAAAGCTGTATACATTCAATAGGGATGGCACTTCAGGGGTGGTGATAAAAAGTGTCTTTTTGGCAATGATTGCAAAATCTACTACGTTATATGAAGTACCCGGTGCCAGGTCCAGAATTACAAGGTCAACACCTAAGCCAAAAAGGTGCCTGATAAGTTTCATCTTCTTCTGGTATTGCATGTTTGTTATACCGGGGATATCACCTCCTCGAATTATTCCCAAGTTTTTTATGTTCGTATCCTCAATAATATCAGCAAGTTTATTTACTTTATTTTGAACAAAGTCATCGAGACTGTACTTTGAATCCCTTATGCCAAAGACCGCATGGAGGTTTGAGGCTCCAAAGTCAAGGTCAACAGCAACAATTTTTTTGCCCAATCGTGAAAGTGCAATGGCAAGATTCGCGGAAATCGTGCTTTTACCTACTCCGCCCTTTGGTCCAATAACGGCTATAATGTTTTTGCCCTTTTCCATAAATGTAGGATTTGTGTGATAATCTTTTCAATCCAAGTTTAAAAAAGCCTTCAAGTCTTTTTCAAGGGTATCACGCTCAGAAGGCTTTTCCTTTAAATTCAGTGATAAAGCCTCCTTGACTTTTGCGACTATGAGTTCAGGGTCAAGGGGATCTGAAATGAGTAATTCCTTGCGTATTCCATGCCCCTCGAATCTGGCTATGATTGACCATTTTCCAAACACAATCACGGGTATATGCTCCAATGTCTCGCACAGATTTCGTATTTGATTTACCTCTTCTGAAAAACAACCGCTTGCATCAAAAATCACAACGCCTGGGACGTGCTTCTCAATAGCATCTATCGCACCAAAAACCTTTGGAAGCAACAGGGCCTCAAACCCGCTTCGTTTTAATACTTTTTGTGTTATCCCGCCCCTGAGCTTATCAATTGAAAATATAAGTACCGTATCAGACATCCGTTTTCCCTATTACCCTATCTGTTTTTCATGAAAATGACTGCTCTCAGGATAGACACCAGATCTCTGTCTTGCCCGCCCCCAGTCTTGAGCGTAACTTTCCAGGTACCGGGATTAAGGGGATTTTTGAGCTGCTTAAAAATAAGACCTCCCTTGGTGTTGCCTTAATGCTGGTCGTCGTACAGAAACATTTGCCTTTCATTTCAACAATGGTTACCAGGGATAAAAGCCACCTCGAGAATACTTTCCCTGGCGCCATTTTGACCCCCTAAGTCCCTCGATTCATAAATTCGGTCTCGTATTTATTCAGACTTCGGCTGAACTCAGTCGAAGCCCTCGGGACTAAGTGCTGAGTGAGCCCAAGTGTCCCATAGCATTTTTCAAATTATGTTATTGTATTTGCGAATCGAAGCACTAAGGAATTTTTACAATCTCCTGATGCTGTGTAATTTTTGAGGTCAGATATTTGATCGTGATGAATTCCCTGCGCTTCATAAACTTTATATTCCTCGGGCACGTCTTCCATGACCATCATCAAGTATACGTCCTTTATGTTTTCTTCCAATTCGTCGATAGGTTCGCCTTGTGTCATTATTTCAGGGTGTTCGCAAAGTTTGCCTGGCCAAAACGTCTCTCCCTTCCAATATATGTAAGCTTTCAGTGAACCCATTGTAGCCCCCCCGTTAAAAAAAACAAGAAAAATTGGCTTGACCTCTACTGGAAGAGGGAACAAACATCGTACCCCCCTGGTTAAGGCGGACGAGGGGCGCGAGGCCTTTAAGCTGAGCCAGCGCACCCCCCGTCCGCCTTCATTGGATTATTTCACTGGATTAATAGGCTGGCGCAGCGTATAATGATAATAGTTTTCTCGTTATTGTGGTGGTTCTTGCTTGAATGGTTTGATTCTACCACAGGGAGGATTTTTAACATCCGACTAAATCCGTTTTTGGGACAAGAATGAAAATGGATACAGAAACCAAAATCATAGCCGCATGTCCAAACTGCCATTCCGAATATCGCGTACCGGTGTCATTTGAGGGAAAGCTGGTTTCCTGTAAAAAGTGCGGCACAAAATTCAAGATATCTGTTCTCTCGGCCGATCAGCAAAAACCGCCCCCACCAGATACGGCCGACCAAGTGGCCATCGAAGAAATTTCACCTGACGCGTCCTTTCTAATCTTAGGCAAACTGGCTCTGCAACATGGTTTCATTACCAAGGAACAGCTCAAAGAGGCATTATTATTCCAAAAGCAGGAGAAAGAAGGCGGCCGGCCGCCGCCCTTTGGACAAATCCTTCTCTCAAAAGAAATGATCTCCCAAAACCAATTGAACTTTCTCTTATCGGTTCAAAAGCTGCAAGAAACCAGGACCCTGGATATAAAATTTGGCCAGTTGGCCATTATCAACGGTTTTGTCACCCGGGAAGACGTGGATCGAGGTCTTAAGGAGCAGAAACGAATATTTTCTGAAACCAACGCTATTGCCTTACTCGGGGATATCCTGATCAACTTGGGATCAATGACTGAAGATCAGCGCGACGCTATCGTTACAACGCAAAAACGTTTTCAGCAATTACCTCCCGACACAGGAGAAGAAACAGAGGCCTATGAAAGCGGCGAGGAAGAGGAATATCCGCCTGAAGAAGGTAAGGAGACCGAGCTGTTTGAACCCACAATCGAGGAGAAGGCCGAGGAATATGGAATTGATATAACGATCTCAGAGGACAGGCTCGAAGCCTTGCTTGCCTTAAAAAAACGGGATGATCTGGATAAAATTCCTATTGAAGATATTAAAGAATTACTTGAAGCAAAAGGAGTAACATTCGGTATTGTAGATGATAATGTTATTATTGAATACTTCCAAACCAAACCCATTCCCGGCACCCCCTTAAAAATTGCCCAAGGCCAAGCAGCAAAACCGGGGCAAGATGCAAGAATTAACTATACTTTTGATACGGACCCGTTAAAAATCGGGGTCATTAAAAAAGGTGGTGTCATTGACTTCAAAGACCGGGGGGAAATTCCCCAGGTAAAGCCAGGGGATCTAATCGCGGAAAAGATTCCGGCCCTGCCGGGAACACCGGGAACAGATGTTTACGGCCATACCATCCCCGCCCCTAAGTCGGCCGATGTTTTTCTTCGATGCGACTCAAGCACTAAAAAAGATGAAGATGGCCTCAAGGCCTTCGCCCAGCAAGGTGGGGCGCCTCAAGTCTCAGCCGATGGCATGCTCTCTGTCATGTCCGAGCATTATATAAACGGTGACGTGGGGCTTGAGACCGGACATATTGAATTTGATGGACATATTAATGTCTCCGGATCAGTTCAGGACGGCTTCCGTGTAAAGGGCGGAAAGCTTTCAGCTAAAGAGATACTCAAGGCGGAAATCGACCTCACCGGAGATATTGACCTTACCGGCGGAATACTGGGCGCCCACATAAAGACGGGCGGGAGTATCAAGGCCAAGTATATTAATGCCTCAACCATTGAAGCCTGGGGTGATGTTGTGGTTAACAAGGAGGTCTATGATTCCACGATCGAGGCCTGCGGTAAATTCGTCATTGACCGGGGAAAGGTTTTAACCTCCAGGATCACGGCCAAGAAAGGGATTGAAGCGGTGGATATCGGGTCGGAATTATCCAACCCATGCACTCTGATGGTAGGGGTCGATGTAATTGTCCCCAGAGAGGTTAATAAAATCAAAGAAGAGATAGGGGAGATAAAAAAAAGACGTAAAGAGCTTGAATCCCTTATAGAGAAGGCCCAAGAGGAATCCAGTCGATTAAATGACGAAATGATGGAGTTTACCCAGATGCAGGACCAGTCCGTCGTACAAAAACGGAGCCTGGAAGGAAAGATAGAAGAATTGCGGAAAACAGACCGCGAAGAGCTGTTGAGTAAAGCAGAAAAATTTATCGAAGGCCTCGATAATAAAATAAAAAAGGCAACGGAAATAATAGAGAAACTCGTCAGCAGACAGGACCAGATCATGGAAGAGGTGGAAGGCCACCAAAAAGAGATCGAGGATACTGAAAAAAAGATAGAAGAAAAGAATACCGAAATCCAGAGGCTGATAGAATGGTCTGAGTCTGAAAAAGCGGTGGCCGCCGTAAAAGTTTCAGGTAAAATTTTTCCGGGCACTATCGTAAGGGGGGCTCATTCTTCACTCATGCTTGAAGAAAAAAACCAGTACGTCCTTTTCAGTGAGAATAAAATCACCGACCCCGAATCAAGGGTCAAGTGGGAGATAAGTATCTCAACCTATAAATAGCATTATATGAGTGTGGCCGGCACCATGAGGCACAAGGAGAACTCTTCAGCGGATTTCGGCCTATTTGCAAAAAAATTCAATCATCATCCCCACGCAACTGCTTAGACAGCCAGATGCTTAGCGCTTCGCACATCACCGCACCTAAGCGAAGAGGCTTCCAGTACCTCCGTTGAGAGAGAGATCGGAAGATATTGTAAAGCTTACAATGTATCACGTAGCAAGGATATGTGAGGAATCCCGGGTGATGACAAAAGGAGCCAATTGCGATGTTAGGTCGTATCCCTTTAATTAGTTGATATTAATACAGGCTTATACACCAATAATTCATGGAGCGTCCAGACAAGATCCTGCTATTATGATCCAGCTTGATAATTATATATAGGGGTTGCATTGGAAACCATACGCCTCCTTCTTGTTGACGATCACAAAATACTCCGGCAAAGCCTTTCCA
>JAFDHD010000058.1 GCA_019308995.1 Deltaproteobacteria bacterium
AGCTACTTATCTATGTTGTAGACACTACAACGCCAAGATTTATTCCTCGAAATAATAAATATTATCAATAAGATACACCATCCAATCTCACCAATGAATTCTGGAACATGGGTTGAAAATAGCTTCTGCCAGAGGGGCGGGGGCTCGCAATGAAATTCGTTAGTAAATGTTTGATCGCAACCTGGTATAAAAAGCGAAAGGCGCGATCTCAAAATTGACTCACATTTTTTTATGGGTATAATCGTAAGAGATCTGGCGGACAGTTTAACAGAACTTTATTTTCAAACCTAAGGAGGAGACGAAAATGAGTATTACCATCAACGAGGTGGAAAAGGTGGAGATTTTAACCCTTCAAGACAATTACATAGATATAGCCTCCGGGGACAATACCGAGATGTTGCAGAGAGCCATACCGTTAAAAGGACTGGAGGTTAAAAACAGTATTTTAGCTGAGCACGGTTTTTCCGCTCTCGTTACCGTAACCGCGGGTGAGCAGTCTCGCAGTATCCTTTTCGATTTCGGGTTTTCAGAGCACGGAGCAGCCTTCAATGCCGAGGCCCTGGACGCGGACTTTACAGGTGTGGAAGCCCTCACCCTCTCACACGGACACCTGGACCATGTTGGCGGTCTTAAGGAGCTCGTCAAGCGAGTGAACAGGAAAGGCGTTGAGCTGGTACTGCACCCTGTTGCTTTCAGGAATCCTCGTTACCTGAAAATCACCGAAGATTTTAAAGTCTATTTCCCCTCCTTCACCCGAGAGAAAGCTCAAGCTACCGGAGTTACCTTAAGAGAAACAGAAGGACCTTATCCACTTCTGGACGGTTCCCTTCTCTTCCTGGGGGAGATACCAAGACAGACCGACTTTGAGATGGGGATGCCAAACGCTCACTACGAAGAAGATGGAGAGGAAAAGTGGGACCCCATAGAAGATGACACCGCCATTGTTGCTAATGTCAAAGGCAAAGGGCTGGTCATCCTGTCCGGCTGCGCCCATTCGGGCATCATTAACACCGTTCAATACGCACAAGAGCTGACCGGCGTGAACAAGGTGTTTGCAGTGATGGGAGGTTTTCACCTTACCGGGCCCGACTTTGAGCCCATTATTGAACCCACGACCGAGAGTTTAAAGGAAATTGATCCGGAATACATCGTGCCCACCCACTGTACGGGCCGAAAGGCCATCATGCACATTGAGAAAGAGATGCCAGACAAGTTTCTTCTTAACATGTCTGGCACGAAGCTCACTTTCGCTGCATGAAAAAGAAAAATTAGAAAAATAGCAGAGGACGAAACATGTACCCTTTTGCAGCATTCGTCTGGAAAATCTACACCCTCGTGACTTGACATAAGGCCGTCCTTGATTATTATTGTTACTACAGGTAGATCCTAATAGCTTCATCTATCTTTTATGATAGTTTGCCTCAACCCTAGCGTTTTAGGACATATCTCGGGAAAAAATGCAGCCGTTTTGAGTCTGACGAGGTGTTACACAGGTATCCGTACTCATGAAATACAATATTGCCTTGGAGAGTTTTGAGAGCGTTTCTTCTTACTGGCTCGATTCTCATCATCCTTTGCAGTGGAATAGCGTTTTTGTGTTGCCTGGCTGGCTGCAGGTTTGGTGGTCAGAATTCGGAGCGGCGTCCAGCCTTTATTTACGCTCAATTAAGCAGGGAGAAGACGTGATCGGTATTGCCCCGCTCCTGATGAACGGGGGAAGCGCTTCCTTTATCGGCAGCGCTGATATTTGTGATTACCAAGATTTTGTTATCGCGCCGGGAAAGGAACAGGACTTCTTTAATGCCTTGCTTGATGATTTAGATCGGCAAGGTGTGACGCGCCTGGATTTGAGGCCTCTGCGCCCTGATTCCACGGTGCTTGCCTCTCTTGCGAACCTGGCTCGCGACCGGGGATGTCAGGTTTCTTGCGAGCCGGACGGTGTGACGCTGGAATTGGATTTGCCTTCTCGCTGGGACGAATACTTACAGACATTAAAGGGAAAACAACGTCATGAAATAAGGCGTAAACTTAGAAGGCTAGAGGAGGCAGCTGAAATAAACTACCGTGTGGTTGAGGACCCCGAAGCGGTCAAGGATAATATGGATATCTTCTTGGATTTTTTCCGGGAGAGCCGGAAAGATAAGACCGCGTTTATGACCGCGCAGATGGAGTCGTTTTTCAGGGCCCTGGCTTCGGCCCTGGCTGAATTTCAAATACTGAAACTCTGTTTTCTAGAACTGGATACAAAACCTAGCGCGGCCGTGATGTGCTTTGATTATAATGATACCCTTTATCTTTACAACAGCGGTTATGATCTTCAATTCGGCGCCCTGAGCGTCGGGGTAATTTGCAAAATACTCAGTATTAAAGAGAGCATTAAAAAAGGCAAGAAAAAGTATGACTTCCTGAAAGGCGCTGAAGCATATAAACATCACCTCGGCGGTAAAGAAGTCCCCTTGTCTCGATGCCAGATACTGCTTAGCTAATCGTGGATTGTTTTACCTAAAATTTTAAACCTTCTTGATAAAAGAGAGAGAACCAGTGCCAGCCAGACGACTAAAGATCGCCATGCTCAGCGTTCATAGCTGCCCGGTCGGGGAGCTGGGAACCAAAGACACGGGCGGTATGAGCGTTTATGTCCGTGAACTTGCCCGGGCCTTGGGAAACCGGGGACACACGGTTGACATCTTCACCCGTCTGCACGATCCGAAAGATAGTCAGATAATGGAACTTGGTGATAATGCCCGGCTTATCCATATTAAAGCCGGGTATAATGGTGATATGCATAAGATGGCCATCTATCCACACCTCGCCGACTTCCTGACCGCTCTGGAAAATTTCAGAAAACACGATGCACGGAAATACGACCTGGTACACAGTCATTACTGGCTCTCAGGTTGGGTCGGGGGGAAAGTGCAGGATTTATGGGCAATCCCCCATATCGCGATGTTCCATACCCTCGGGGCGGTCAAGAACGCCATTGGCGTGGGGGAGAAAGAGCCTGAACTTCGCGTTGCGACTGAAACAGAGATCATTAAGAGCTGCCACCGCATTATCGCCGCGACAAAGAGGGAAAAAGAGGAGTTGATGCGGTATTATAACGCTGTTCCAGAAACAATTGGCGTGGTACCTTGCGGTGTGAACCTGGAACTGTTTAAACCTGTTGATAAGAAAACCGCCCGCGAGCAGCTTGGCCTCAATCATGAGAGAAAGATCATCTTGTATGTCGGCAGAATTGATCCACTGAAAGGTGTTGACAGACTTATAACAGCAGGGGCATATCTTAAAAATAAATACGGACTCAAGCTGATCATCATTGGCGGCGACGATCAGCTCAAACCTGAATGGCAAAGATTGAAAAAACTGTCCCATAAACTGAGATTTCAGGATTCAGTTACCTTTGTCGGAAGGATAAAGCAGGAAGAGCTGCCTCTTTTCTATAGCGCGGCAGATGTCCTTGTCATAGCCTCTCATCACGAGAGCTTCGGCCTGGTCGCACTCGAATCCCTGGCCTGCGGAACACCGGTGGTGGCAACAAAGGTCGGAGGCATCGAAGGCATCCTACGCCAAGGGGAAACAGGCTACGTGGTGACAGACGATGTTCCCCGTTCACTTGCTACTAAAATAACGCAAATTCTCTCAAGACCGCACCCCGGCCTGAATCCCCCTGACTCGATACGTGCCTCGATCACCGGATTCTCCTGGTCAAATATCGCTGACGCCATGATCGAAGAATATGCCTTTATGCTTAAGCATGGGATAGCTCAAGCAGCCTGAGCTAATCTGAAATGCGCTCTGATGAAAAGAAAAACCTAAGCGGGGTTTGGGGGAGCTTTTTGGTAAAAAGTATTTTTCAAAAAGATTACAAATATACCTGTAAACCCCTTTCCTGCAAGTATTCTTTGACCTGTCTGATACGAAAAATCCGATAGTGAAACACCGAAGCGGCTAATAAAATCTGCGCGCCTCCTTGAACAGCGGCCTCATAAAAATGCTCCAGCTTTCCCGCCCCTCCTGAGGCAACCACAGGCAGGGTTACAGCATCCGAAATGGTCTTGGTATATTCTAAATCATAGCCTACTTGCGTGCCATCGCCGTCCATACTTGTTGGCAGAATCACGCCCGCGCCGAGTTCCTGACACTGCTTTGCCCAGGCCACGGCATCTTTGCCCACAGGCTTGGTGCCGCCTGCCACCACCAGCTCGAATCCAGATGGCATGGCCCTGTTCCTTCGAGCATCAATAGCCACCGTAACCCTGTCCGAACCGACCGTCTCGGCTGCCCGCCTGACCAAATCCGGGTCCCTGACCGCGGCGCTATTCATAGATATTTTATCAGCACCAGCTTTGATAACGAGCTCGATATCCTCCAGTGAAGCAATGCCGCCACCCACGGTCAGAGAGATATTTATGACGGACGAAACATTCTTAACCCATTCCAGCCTTGTCTTTCGATTTTCTACGGTGGCAGCGATATCCAGCATCGCCAGCTCATCGGCCCCTTCTTTTTCATAGAAGGCGGCATTCTCTATGGGATCGCCCGCATCTTTCAAATCCACGAAATGGACACCTTTAACTATCCGACCTTCTTTCATGTCCAGACAAGGCATAATTTTTATTTTGCTCATACCATCTCCTTATTTTTTTGGGGGACCTAAGCCAGAACCATTTCGTACCATAAAGTTGTGGAGAAGATCTCAAACCCGATAGATTCGTAAAGGGCGCAGGCAGCTTTGTTTTCACTGTCAACCGTCAATTCGACGAGTTCGATCAACTGATCCCGGAGAAAAGACAATCCAGCCAACAACACTACCCTGCCCAGACCTTTTCCCCGGAAATCCGGATCAACGCCCATCATGTGGATCCGGCTTTTATTTATTCCTCGTGTCAGGTTTTCCTTTGGGTTGAAGATTGTCCAGCAATAGCCAATGGGCCTTTCTTTATCGCATAGCAGAATGACACCGTCAATGGAGCAGCCGCTCGAGTTAAGGCAGTATAAAATTTCCTCGGCTGTATTGGGCTTAAACCCCCAGGTGCCTTCAAAGGAACGGTTCTGAATCTCGGTCAACTTGTCAACTTCACCTGCCTTGAGACTGCGGGCCATGAAGGCGACGGGTTTAGGCTTGGGCCAGGAAGCGTCAGAAAGCTTGAGCCTTAACTTAAAGAAACGCCGGACAGGCTTAAAACCCTGCCTTGAGAGCCAGCTCCTGGAAGCGACATTGGCTTCCGATATCTCCACCTGGGCGACTCCGGCCTCTAATTCTTTGGCGCGCTTGATGGCGTGCTGCAGCAGTCTGGTGGCCGTCCCTTCCCTCCTGTAATGTGGGTGAACTAAAAAATCAAATAGAACGCGCCCGATTTCCAATTCCGGGACGAGGCTGCAAAAACCAATGATTTTCCCGCTTGATTCAGCGAGAAATAGATTTTTTTCAGGGGTGTAGTTTGGACGATTTAGCTCCTCGGTCAGGGTTTGCCTGGAAAGATAACGTCCGGACCGATCAGATTGCTCGGCCTCGAGGTGGAGCTGAAGATATTTGTTGAAATCATCAGGATGATAGTTTTTAATGATACAGGAGAAATCGCTCATCTGTTTTATGAAAGCCCCGAGTTACCTATTATAGCAGTCTATTGCATATCAGACAATTAATGGTATCTTGAATCGAGGAGGTTAGTGTGACAGCGCCAGTTCATGCCATGGTAGTAACACCACATCCAGATGACGCAGAATACGGGATCGCAGGAACCGTGGCCCGATGGAACAAAGAGGGGAAGCAGGTCGTCTACGTTGTTTGTACGAATGGCGATAAAGGCGCCAGCGATCTCAACATGGACCCTCAAGAACTTGCCAGGATCAGGGAGAAGGAGCAGATGGCTGCGGCCAAGCTCCTGGGGGTCAGGGAGGTCGTCTTTCTTCGCCATGCGGATCAGACTCTGGAAGATACGCCTGAGTTCAGAAAAGAGATCGTCCGCTTGATCAGGACGTATCGTCCTGAGATTGTCGTAACCGCGGACCCTTACCGCCGTTATGTTTGGCATCGCGACCATCGAATCACCGGTCAGGTCACCCTGGATGCCGTCTTTCCATACGCCAGGGATCACCTTTCTTATCCGGATTTATTGGAAGAAGGCCTTCAGCCTCACCGGGTTAAAGAGATTTTATTCTGGGGCGCGGAGGATATAAACTTTCGCTCTGACATCACCGAGACCTTTGACCTCAAAATAGCCGCCCTTCGCTGTCATAAGAGCCAGGTCGCTTTCCTCGACACCCCGGAAGGTAGAGCCAGGCTGAGGCAGCGGTACCAAGACCTGGCTGAAGGGGAGGATTTTAAAATGGCAGAGGCTTTCCATCGAGTTCAAATCTTCTGGTAGCGCGCTCCTTAACGTTAAAAAAAATCAGTCAGGATGAGAGCCAGAGCACATCCCCGCACAGGTCCGGATCATGGGGGCGGGCGGAAAAGACCTCAAATTCTTGTTTCGCTTTCTTTAACGTCGTAGGGTCACCATGCCCGGGATAGACCTCGGTCTCATCAGGCAGTATAAAAATCTTCGAGGTTATGGACTTGACGATTTGCTTGAACGCGGCCGGCGACCCGGTCTTGCCCGGCCCTCCTGGAAATATCGTATCGCCCGCTATCAAACACTTGCCTGTTAAAAAGCACAGGCTGCCCGGGGTATGCCCTGGCGTGTGCAATACCTTGAGCTCAATGCTTCCCATGGATACCACATCGCCATCATTGAGCAGCAAGTCCGGGAATACGGGCAGTCCGTCGCTATCTGAGGCATGCGCGGCCAGGGGAACCTTCAGTTCTGATTTAACCTGGGTCAGAGCGCCGACATGATCCATATGGTCATGGGTCATCAGGATGTACTTTGGATTCGTTTCCTTCAGTCTTCCAAGGATCTTGCCTGCCTCGCCCGGGGCGTCTACCAACACGCTCTCTCCTGTCTGCTGGCATGTCAGGATATAGGCGTTGGTCCCAAAGGGTCCTAGCTCCAGTTTTTCGATTTGGATACTATCGTCTTTGACCATAACAACCATTGTTCTTTTCTCCCTGTGGCTGGAAAGTATACTTCAAGAAGGTTGAGTGACATTATCACGTCTTTAGTAAAGCAGGCAAGATGAAATTCATGCGGTGGATATTTGATAAGGCCCAGGGTCAAAAGGGTGCGTAAAACCCAAATCAACCTCATCCCATCACTTCAGGTGACCCTGCCTTCTTTGTTCAAGCCTTTTTTTTATTTTTCTTTGCATGTCTTGGTTCTTTTTCTAATACTTATTTCCTACTTTTTTTTAGTGAAAAACCAATAAAATCATACTTTCTTCGTATTGATTCGTCTCACGCCCTCAATTAAGATATAGTAAATTAGTTAAAATGATAATCACTAAAATAACTTACCAAGGACTATAAGCCGCCGACCAATAAAGAGGAGAAGAAAAAAAACCCCAGGACCTTTGTGGAACTACCCTCCTAATTCAAGATAACGCCATCACATTGACAGAAGTATAGTTCTGCTGGCATGAACTGAGCTTGTGTTGTCTTTAGGATTAAAACCTGGCCCGGTATTTTATATTTAGCTAGACGCGCTTAAAAGATTGATTTTTAGCTATAATTTTGATAGAGTAACTTAACTTCAGTTGCCTCAGATCAGACCGGCGGTCGTTGTATGTGCATAAGATGCCTGCTAAAAAAGGCCTATTGTCAAGGAACTTCAAAAATCGATGCAACTGGGTATCTAAAAAGGAGAGAGGTGCTCCAGTGAAGAAAATTCTGTGTCATGTCCTGGCCTTTATGCTCTTGCTGGCAATCAGTCCTTCAGCTTTGGCCGGTGAAAATTCCGATCGGTACAGAATTAGTTCTGGTGATGTTCTGGAGATTTCGGTATGGAGGGACGAGAGCCTGAGCAGGCAAATCATAGTTCCTCCTGATGGCTTCATCTCCTTTCCTCTTATTGGAGACATTGATATATCCGGCATGACTGTGACTCAGCTCAGGGAGGTCGTGACAAAAAAAATAACAGAATACGTCCCGGATGCAACGGTGACCGTTTTATTGGCGCAGATTAACAGCCTCAAAGCCTATGTCATTGGCAAGGTGAACAATCCAGGTCAATTCACTATTGATATGAATACCAATGTTATGCAGATCCTTACCATGGCTGGAGGCCTCAATCAATTTGCAGACTCAAATAGAATCCTGATCCTGCGGAAGCAGAAAGACAAAACCATTAAAATACCTTTTAATTATAAGGAGGTGGAAAAGGGGGGAAATCTAGATCAAAACATTGTGCTTCAACGGGGAGATGTAATTGTTGTCCCCTGACCTTAAACCGCTGGCTTGGAAAGATAAGGATCAAACGTCCAGGCAGTTCCCTTTAGGTTGATCCCTTTATTTTGCAATTTTTTATGTGTATGAGACAATTATATAATAGGTGGAGGATCGGTTCGAGATGTCATTTGTAACTATGAAAGTTCGCACGATATCGCTCTGCTTCTGTCTGCTGTCCCTTTGCGTGTTGACCTTACCTCAAAATTCAGAAGCCGCCGGAAATGTCATGATCACGCCTTCCATTCAAATCCAGGATGGATATGACAGTAACATCAGTTTTACCAAGATAGACGAAGAGAGAGACTTTTACACTGTCATTAGTCCGGCCTTTGTCATGGATTATGGCACTGAACTCCTGACGCTTAACGCGGAAGCAGACCTGGATCTTGTCCGTTATGCTCAAGAAAAACAGCGAAACAGTGATCAATGGCGACTTGGGCTTAATGGTAATTATATGATATTTGAAAGATCACAAGCCAGTTTCGCTCTTTCATATATTAACGATATAACCCTTCGCTCCGAACTCGAAGAGACGGGGCTGGGGTACATCCGATCCGGCCGAGAGCGATATCTCGCAAGCGGTGGATTTTCTAATCAGATGAGTGAACGTTCAGAAATGGGATTCAACTACACTCACACAAAAACCGAATATGAGTGGTCCGGGAACGTGGATTATGATACCGACGCAATTACTTGTGAATATGTGCGCCAGTTGGCCAACCAGCGCGACAGCATCACCATCCAGCCAAGTTATTCGAGAACCGACTCCCGGGCCAATAAAGTTGATACTTACAGTCTTTCTCTTGGTTGGTCCCATGCCTTCAGTGAAACGGCTGGCTTGAGTATGACCCTTGGCGGCCGCCATACTACAATCCGATCTCGCTTGGTCCAGCCCCAAATTATAGATGACCCAACGCAGTCGCCCCCCTATCAGGTGATCTATACCGAGGTCGATCAAAGTGAAAAAAAATGGGGGTTTACGGCTAATTTTAGTCTTACCAAAAAAGGCGAGAGGCACTCCACAGCCTTGGGTTATAATCACGATATCAGTTACACCTCATTGGGGGAGCCGATAGAAAGGGATAAAATCTCTATTAGCGGCAGCTTAATGATAACGGAACGAACCAGAGTCGGCCTTTCAGGAAGCCTCTATTTCAACCGATCTGAAAGTGAAACTTATGAGGTTGACAGCCGGTATTATCAGGTGCGCTCCTTTATATCCTATCAGATTACAAAGAACGGTTCCTTGCAGATCGAGTATAGTTATGCCGACAGTACAGATTTTACTTTAACTGGCGACAATGAGGCCATTCGCCACAGGGTGTTGGTCTCATTATCCTTTGGATTCCCAAAAGCAATGTAACAGGATTCCTTTATTTATTATGAAAGATCAACAGATACAATTGGACATATGGGGGGTTATTAGAAGGCGAAACTTAGGCTTTCTTTTAATCTTCCTTCCTGTCTTGGTGGCCTTTGTGGTCACCGCGCTTTTACTGCCTGCAGTTTATCGTTCCCAAACGACCATCCTCATTGAGGGGCAACAGATCCCAACGGAGTATGTCAGAACAACTGTGACAAGCTATGTTGAAGAACGATTGGAGATCATTAAGCAAAGGGTCTTGAGTCGGACGAAGCTGATAGACATCATCACCAAGCTCAATTTATACCCCGATATGCGAAAACAGCATACTTGGGGAGAGATTGTTGCGAAAATGCGAAAAGACATTTCTATTAAGACGATAAGTGCCGAAGTGGGGGGTGGAAGAGGAGGAGCCCGTTCGGCAACAATCGCCTTCATGCTTCTGTACGAGGGCCGCAGACCTTCACAAGTGCAAAAAGTGGCCAATGTATTAGCTTCCTTGTATCTTGAAGAAAACATACGAACCAGAGAGAGGCGTGCCGCAACGACCACTCAATACCTGCAGGACGAATTGAAAAGTGTCAAAAAAGAGCTGAATAATATCGAGCAAAAGATCAGTAAATTGAAAATTGAACACCTAGGGGAACTGCCTGAGTATACTGAAGTCAATCTTTCAGCACTCGGGAGGCTCAACAGGGATCGTGATCAAATCAATATGCGGATACATTCTCTTCAAGAAAGAGAGGTATATCTCAAAGCTCAGCTTGCTCTTCTTGACTCCCAAATTTCTGCGGTTGACGAGAAAGGTAACCCCATAGATAACCCTCGTGAACATTTGAAAAAGCTGGAATCAACCCTCCTGGCCATGAAAGCCGAGCTTTCTGATAAGCATCCTGATGTCAAGCGGTTGAAAAGACAAATCAGGGAACTCGAAGTTCAAGTTCAAAAAACAGACAACTCTAGAGCGAATCCGCAGCGGCTGCAAGAATTGCAAAGTCAATTGACCGAATTAAAGGCCAAATATGGGCCGAAACACCCAGACGTCCTCAGAAAGACAAGAGAGATTCAATCCCTTACCCGCGGGGATGACTCAACAGGGCGAACAGATCAAAAAGTTGACAATCCTGCCCTTGTTAACCTGAGAGTCCAAGTAGAATCTACAAGGATGGAAATAGAGAACCTGGTTAAAGAAAGGGTGAAAGTTAAAGAAAGAATCGAAATGTATCAAAAAAGAATCGAAATGGCCCCTCTTGTCGAAAGAGAATATAATAGTCTGCTTCGCGACCATGAGCATACCAACCGGCGATACAGCGAGATAATGCATGCGCTTGCCGAGGCAAAAGCGGCCCAGGCATTAGAAGAAACACAAAGGAGTGAACGCTTTACCATCATCGAACCGGCTCATTTGCCAGAAAAACCTTACAAGCCCGATCGAGTAGCCATTGTCTTGGTGGGCTTGGTCTTAGCCGTGGGCGCGGGTGCCGGTTTCGCCGGAATCCGGGAGAGCATGGACAACACTGTTAAAACAGCCGACGAGCTCACTTATTTGACAGGTCTGCCTTTACTGTCGGTCCTACCTCTCGTCAAGACAGACAAAAAGCGGCGGGCCACAAGATTGAAAATCATTGCTCTTTTGGGGGCTGTTATCGTCGTAATTGCTATCGGGCTGCTCCTGGTGCACATATTTGTCACTCCACTGGATATTTTATGGATTAAAATCCAAAAGAGGCTGATGTTATGAGGTGACAGAAGAGCCTCAATTTTTATGATTACGCCAGTCAATTAAACTAGAGATATAGATTCTCACTGGAGGAAGGCGCTCGTGAGTAAATTGAAAAAGGCTTTGGAAAAGGCCAAGGAAACCAGAGGAGAGGAAAACGAGGCAGTTGTTCAGGCCGAGCAAGCTAGGCCGAGCACCTCGCTTTCCCAGATTGAGAAGGAAATGGAGCGCCCACAGGAGGAAATCAAACCAACCTATCGCCAAACCAAAGTCATAAATATTAACCAGGAATACCTTCGGAAAAACAAAATCGTATCGCTTTTCTACCAGGATGAAACAGCCGATCAAATTCGTATCCTCAGATCTCAGGTCTTGGAAAAACTGAAGGAGTCCGGAGGAAACAGCATTCTGATTTCCAGCCCGAACGCTGGTGAAGGTAAGACGATTCTGGCAATAAATCTCGCATTTAGTATTGCCCAGGAAGTAAGCCGAACCACCCTTCTGGTGGACGCTGACCTGAGAAAGCCCTTTATACACCGTTACCTGGGATTCGAGGCTGAGCAGGGACTATCTCAGTACTTATTAGGAGAGGCGGAGCTGCCCGACTTATTGATTAATCCAGGCATAGAAAAACTTACCATACTCCCCGGAGGCAAACCGTTACCAAGCTCCACTGAGCTTCTCGGAGCCCCGCGAATGCAGTCGCTTGTTAAGGAGCTGAAAGGACGCTATAGCGACCGCTATATCATCTATGACACCACGTCGCTCTTGACCCGTGCCGACCCGATTGTATTTTCACATCATATTGATGGTATTATACTGATCGTCGAAGCTGAGAGAACTTCAAATAAGGACCTTCAGCGGACAATGGAACTCTTAAAAGACAGACCGATCGTGGGGACATTATTCAATAAGGCAAGGGACGTCGGGCTTTAGCTCATGTACGAATCTTTTTACGGCTTCAAAGAAAAACCTTTTAACCTGCTGCCTGACCCGGAGTATCTTTACATGAGTCCGGGCCATGAGAATGCATACACCCATCTTGAGTATGCCATAAAGGAAAACAAAGGCTTCGTGGTCATCACCGGTGAAATCGGGTCAGGGAAAACCACCCTCATCAACTACCTCTTAAAAAAAATCCCTCAAGATATTCAGGTTGGAATCATAAATAACGCTGATGTGACTCCATTGCAGTTCATCAAGATGATCTGTCAGGAGCTTGAGCTCGAAGTACACGGTATGGATAAAGCAGAGATGCTCGATCGTTTCAATCGCTTTCTGCTTGAGCAGTTTTCCAAGAGAAATCGAGTTGTACTGATAATTGACGAGGCCCAGAACCTGCCCAGCAAAACGATCGAAGAAATACGGATGCTTTCCAATTTAGAAACAGAAAAAAATCACCTGATCCAAATTATACTCGTCGGGCAGCCCGAGTTGAGATACAAGCTTCAGACTCGGGGGCTGGCTCAGTTCGCCCAACGGGTTACTGTTCATTGTCATCTTGACGGCTTGGGTCAAGGCGATGTGAAGAAATATATCTCTCATCGTCTACAGGTTGCTGGGGCTAAGAACCTGAACATTTTCGATAAAGGAGCAATTGAAGCTATTTATCAATATTCCCATGGCGTTCCGCGCATCATCAATACTCTCTGTGATACGGCGTTGGTCTATGGTTATGCGGATGACCTTAAAGCCATTGATAAAAAAATCATTGAGAATGTTTTTGAGACAAGAGAAATCGGTGGAATCTTCTTTGAGGACAAGGAGACTGAACAGCCTTCGATCCCATCCCCTATTTCTGATAATGGTGCGCTAAAGCAATTGAACAGCCGACTTCAGTCCATGGAAAAAAGAGTGCTTCAGCTTGAAAATGTCGTCGCCGGTATGGAGCAGCAGTTTAATCTGGTGCTCAATAGCAAAGAAAAGAAAGATGATCTTGCTATTGAACTTTTTAAAATGCTTAAGCAGAGTATGGCCAGCCGAGGAAAGCTAACCGCGAAATATGTCCAATTAAAACTGGAGATGGAAAGGAATAAGGGGGGAGCTATTGAGGTTAAAAGAAAACCCAAGCCCTCGCTTTTTTCTCGCCAGAAACCCAAGGAGGTAAGAAAGGAATAAGGGCTGGCACTTTCGGCTTGATAGATCGAGCCTCACCAAGGCTTTCATGTATAGGATTTTACTTGCTTTTTGGACCGAAAGAATATATATTAAAAAACGATGTTTCATCTGGGGGAGTAACAATTTCTTCTTTTCTAAAATCAGGTTTTAAGTATTACAATCAGGTTCAATACTGAAAACTAATTTTTTTCCTGGTTGATTTTACATTTATGTTAAGATATCCTAGTTGTAACTTGATTGCGGTTAGTCTCTCGACCGCTAAGCCCGGTTATAAGATCTTTGTTTCATTTCCGTGGGAAAGGATGTTACCATTTTCCTGTTTTTCATTTGAATCGTGAGTTACTGGATTTCTAAAAAAAAATGAGCCAAAGCTTGACAAAATTACCGGATAACACCATTTGCGTGGTTGGACCGCGAAAAAGTCAGAATGAATTAATGAGGTCCTTCTTGGAACGGGAGATTGGGACAAAGTGTCAGGCTGGCGGTGACGGTTACCAAACCCCCCGCAACCTTAATAAAGATATGACCCATCCAAGGCTTATCCTTTGGGATTGTCAAGGAAAAGATGAGGATGAATGTCTATATGATTTTGACTCTAATTACAAGGATGAGTCGTCTCAGGACCTGATAGCCTTTATTAACGTCCAGGCCGACCTGGCGATCGAAGAAGAAGCGGTAGCCAGAGGAGTTCGGGGTCTCTTTTACGAGCCGGAGGTCTTGGATTTCCTTCCTAAAGGTATTCGAGCTATTTTTAAGGGTGAATTGTGGCTGTCCAGGCAGGTGATGAGCCAGTATATTTTACGGAAACGATCATTTGTTTCAAATCATCCCAAGAAAGCCTCAAAAATACTTTCTCAAAGGGAGATTGAAATCCTAAGTTTAATCTGTATCGGGGCGACTAATGAAGAGATTGCACAGGAACTTACTATCAGCCCCCATACAGTTAAAAGTCATATCTATAATATTTTTAGTAAAATTAACGTTCCAAACCGTCTTCAAGCAGCTCTTTGGGCAGGTAAGAATTTATAATAATTGTTCTATTACTTAAATTGAAAGCTCCCAGGATACGGACTCAGGTCCTGGGTTAATCTAGGCAGACTCTATCGTGTCAAATGTGCCGAATTATCAAATTCTCGATATAATAAGGAAACGAATAGTAAGGAAAAGTTATTATTCACTCCTTTTTTTAATACTTTTTTCTTATCTTTTAATAAATAAATCAGGGAAAATCATACTTTATTCGTATTGCACTTTTAGTGAAAACTATTTAGCGTTAATGGTGGGATGAGCTGTTTATGAGAGAAGCAAGGCGCCTAGAAAGATTTGATCTTGAACTCCCGGCCACGCTTAAAGTGGTCAATGATGAAGAGGAAGAAAAGAAGATTCTGAATCTTCTGACTAGTAACATCTGCGCTGGTGGCGCATATTTTTATACTAAACAGCCGCTTACCGTGGGGACCGAAGTAAAACTGGACCTTGTCCTCACAATCGAAGAATTAAAAAAATTGAAAGGAAAACAGGCCTACATTAAAGTAAGTGGGAAAGTAATTAGAGCCGAATCAAATGGAATGGCCATCTGTTTTAATGACGACTACTCTCTTAGATCCCTCTGATAATATCATCAAAGTTAGCCCACTAAATTTTTTATCCTATGTAAATTCTATTTCTTCACGCGGCAGTAGTAATTGGCATATCAAGTCAGGACCATGGGATTCATCCCCGCGAAACGCCGGTATAACACGCCTCAGAAATATTCCTGCCTTTGATACTTGCGCCGGCCTTGTTTTAGAAATAATTGTGCTGCAGAGGCCCAGGTCGAGTCCATGTTGGTTTGTGCCATAATAAAATTGGATAATTTATCCTTATGGAAAAGTTAGGAGCAGAGCAAATGAAGGAAAGTTGGATGGGTAAAGGTTTCTGTGTCTGGTTTACCGGGTTGAGCGCCTCAGGCAAGACCACCCTGAGCAGGCTTCTTCAGGAGACCCTCTTAGAGCGGGGCCTGCTTGTGGAAATCTTAGATGGTGATATCATTCGAAAAAATTTAAGCAAGGGTCTGGGTTTCTCCAGGGAGGATCGAAACACGAACATTCGGCGCATCGGCTTTGTCGCCCATCTCCTGGCCCGCAATGGCGTGGCTGTTATTGTAGCCGCCATTTCCCCCTATCAAAGCGCCCGGGATGAGGTTCGGGCGGAGATTGGTGATTTTGTCGAGGTCTTTCTTGATTGTCCGTTAGAAATCTGTGTGGAAAGGGACCCCAAAGGCCTGTACCGTAAGGCCCTGGCCGGTGAAATCAAGCATTTCACCGGCATAGACGACCCTTATGAAGTCCCTGAAAACCCTGAGGTGGTGGTTCGCACGCACGAGGAAAGCCCTGAGGATGGCCTGGCGCGGATTATCCGCACCTTAGAGAATCTGGGGCGCATCCCAACCTTTTCCGGCGAAGATTACTTAGAAGCAAAGGCCCAGGTTATTAAAAACCGACAGACCGAACTAGGATAGTTGTAAATGTTCCTGTATATGCGCCTTTAAAAAAAGTATGGCACAGGGGATGTTTATTATATTATAAATAACTGAATGATCATCTTCTTATCATTCAGGGCATCTTTACATGATTATGACGAAAATTTATAAGGAAGACTAATTTATAAGGCGATTATGCAGGATCATACATTACAGGTTGGAACGGTTGAAGAAGATGAGCTTAAGATTAGAGAGTTCTCATTAAGCCCTGATGGGGAAAAATTCAAGCTGCCTGATGAAGATGATTACAGGCGAGAATGGGCCAGGCTCCAGGAACTGGTAAAGATCCAGAGGGAGATGGACCGGCAGATTGTGGTGGTGATAGGCATTGGATTTGTGGGAGCCGTCATGGCCGCAGTGGTGGCCGACTCTGTGGATAAAAACACCGGAAACCCCAATAAATTTGTAATTGGGATGCAGAGGCCAAGCACAAGGAGTTTTTGGAAAATTCCGTTGATCAACAAAGGTGTCTCTCCGGTTAAAGCCGAAGATCCTGAAGTAAGCCCGATGATCGAACGCTGTGTTAAGGAGAAAAAAACTCTCATTGCGACCTTCCACAATGATATTCTGAAGCTAGCGGATGTGGTAATCGTTGATGTCCAGTGTGATTTCCTCAAGCACGACCTGGGCAATCTTAAGACCGGTCAGGCGGACATCAACGCCCTGGAGGAGAGCTTCAGAACAATTGGCGAGAAGATAAATCCAGAATGCCTCGTCCTAATTGAGACAACCGTTCCACCGGGCACAACCGAATATGTGGGTTATCCTATTATTAAAAGGAGTTTCAAGCGGCGTGGCATCGAGGAAGAACCATTGTTGGCCCATAGTTTTGAAAGGGTTATGCCAGGACGAGAATATGTCCGGTCTATCAGGGATTTCTGGCGGGTATGCAGCGGCATAGATGAGAAAAGTCGGGAAAGGGTTGTCCAGTTCTTATCCGACGTCCTTAACGTTGAAGAATATCCGCTCACTGTCCTCGATCGGCCTATTGAAAGTGAAACCTGCAAGATAGTGGAGAACAGTTATCGGGCCACAATCTTGGCCTTTTTGCACGAATGGAGTCTGTTTGCTGAGACCAATGGTGTTGATCTCATCAAGGTAATCAAGGCCATTAAAGTCCGCCCTACCCACAGCAATATCATTTTCCCGGGCCCGGGCATAGGAGGTTACTGTCTGCCCAAAGATGGGGGTCTTGGTTTATGGGCTTACAAACATCTTATGGGGTTTGAAGCAGACATCTTCAAGATCACCCCGGAGGCCATCAATATCAATGACACTCGAGCCTTGCATGTAGCCCAATTAATTCGAGACGCTTTGAGAAACATGGGGCGAATTGTTGCCGCGTCCCAGATCACCATATTGGGAGTATCCTACCGGGAAGACGTGGGGGATACCCGTTACAGCGGTTCAGAAATCATTATTCGAAAACTGACCGAAATGGGAGCTGAGGTAAAGGCTCATGACCCCTATGTTTCGCACTGGTGGGAGTTGGAGAAACAGGAGAGTTATCCGGCTTCTGGCGCCAGCTGGTCCAGATTCTTCCGCAACCAGGAGCACTTGAGTGAATTCCGTATGACATCAGAACTGTCTGAAGCATTAAATGGAGCGGAAGGCATCATTTTTGCGGTTCGGCATAAACACTACCTGAATCTGGACCCAGAGGAAGTGGTCAGCATGACCGGCGGGCCTGTGGCCATCGTGGACTGCTTTGGTATTCTGGATGATGCCATCATAGAAAAATACTTTGAACTGGGTTGTGAAGTCAAGGGCCTGGGACGGGGGCATATCCAAAGGATCAAAGAAAAGGTTCACAGAAAAAAGTTAGGTATGACATGAAGCCAATTAGCGGAACCTTAAGAAATGAACCGAGAAAAGCTGTGGGATTGTTTCTAGGCGTGGATAAACACGGATTAGCAATTAGGTGAGATCAAGATGCACATACTGGTAACAGGCGCGGCTGGTTTTATTGGGTTGCATTTGAGCAAACGACTTCTGGAAGAAGATCATTCTGTCGTCGGCCTGGACAATTTAAATGATTATTACAATGTTCAGCTCAAAAGGGATCGTTTAAAACAACTTAAGCCTTTTGATGCCTTTTCCTTTTGCCATTTGGACATGGTGAACCAAAAAGGAATGGAAGGAATCTTTGCCAAGCATCGCTTTGATCGTGTCATCAATCTTGCGGCCCAGGCAGGGGTGAGGTACAGCCTGACGAACCCCCATACTTACGTGGATAGCAACATCAAGGGCTTTCTTCATATTTTAGAAGGCTGTCGCCATACCAAGGTGCCTCATCTTGTTTTTGCTTCCAGCAGTTCGGTCTACGGTCTGAACACTCAAATGCCATTTTCAGTGCATCATAATGTGGATCATCCGGTCAGCCTTTATGCGGCCACTAAAAAGGCCGGCGAACTCATGGCCCACACTTACAGTCACCTTTACGGATTACCTACAACCGGCCTTCGTTTCTTCACTGTTTACGGGCCATGGGGACGACCGGACATGGCGCTCTTTCTCTTTACCGATGCCATATTAAAAGCCCGACCCATTCAAGTCTTCAATCATGGCAAGATGAAACGTGATTTCACCTACATTGATGACATTATTGAAGGTGTAGTCCGTGTTATGGACCACATTCCTCAAAGCAATTCCGAGTGGAGAGGAAATGAGCCGGATCCGGGGTCGAGTCCTGCACCCTACCGTCTTTACAATATAGGTAACCACAACCCGGTCCCGCTTATGGATTTTATTGAAACAATTGAGTCCGCATTAGGCAAGAAGGCGGAAAAGGAATTTCTGCCAATGCAGCCCGGAGACGTTCCGACCAGCTTCGCCGACGTGGAAGATCTGGTTGAAGCCGTGGGTTTCAAACCATCTACACCCTTAAGCGAGGGAGTTAAAAAATTCGTGGCCTGGTATCGCGATTACTATGGAAAGAAGTGAAAAACCTTTTTCTTTTTTTTAAGGTGCTGGTGAAAGTATATGAAGCCCACAATGAAAAAGATAATTGCCAGATTGACAGGTCTTAATATTCGACGACTAATCTTTTATGAGCTACCTTTAGACTTATCGCTGGAAGTGCCGAAGCCGAAAAAGGAGGTGATTTTCAGAGAGATCATAAAAGACGACCTTTCAAAGTTTGGAAGACTTATCGGGGAGAAAAGAATACCCAAAATGCGAGATCGTTTTTCCCAAGGGCGATTGTGTTTTGGAGCTTTTGATGGAGAAGTTCTTGTGAATTTTTGCTGGTTCAGTTTATCGGATGAATATGATATACATACCGAGACGACAATCTCTGTTCAGCCAGGCGAGGCTTATGCTTATCACG
>JAFDHD010000059.1 GCA_019308995.1 Deltaproteobacteria bacterium
CCAGGTTTTTTGATTCCACCGCATGATACCGTTTTTGTGCAGCCGTTTCTGGCGCGGCTTTTTGATAGTGACCTGGGCGGCGTGTCTTTTTACAGTAAATTGAATGATCTTCGTCGCCTGCCCGCTGGCCTGAATACCGGTTTCCGTTCTGCTGAGGATAAATAAGGCCTTGAGGTTTTGATTGAGGTTTCTAAAAAGGGTCAGCGGCAAGACGCAGCTTGAATTTTAAACAGACGAAATGCAGATTGATGAACCGCTCGGAGCGATTTTGATGGATAAATCCTTTATCCCGGCCAGGTCAAAGATGTTAAGCCCGCCATTTCCTGCGGCCGGTCAGTATCGCATTATTGGATTCTTGTCTCGGTCCCTGACCATCTCCAAGACCCGTTCGTAAACATCCTCAAAAGGCTCACCTGTATTATTAAAAAAATGCACGCCGTTTTGAATGCTCACCCGCTCAAGCCCCTGAACCCCCCTGAACCATGTGCAGGATTTCGATATGCGTCAGGGCCTCGCTTCCGGCTAATGGATTGAATTTTTTAGGATCAACAGGAATGTCGAAATAGCCGGGCAGCGTGGCGATGTCCCAGACTGAACAGGGTTTCCTGCAAGCTTTGTAAGTGATTTTCAGGCGTTTATGATGGTATCTCTGTAAAAAACTGACGCGGGCCTTGATGTTTTTAATCGCCTTGCCATGAGCTGGAAGAGCGAGGACGATGCCTTCCAGGTTTTTCAAGTCTTCCAGGGTCCGGAGGTAGGTCAGGAGGTCGTCAGGGTGAGGGGTGATGGGAGTCAGGAGTACGTCGCCGCAGAGCAGGACCTTTTCGCTCCCTTCCTGGCCAACGATCAAACCTATTCCGCCGGGTGAGTGTCCAGGGAGGTGTTTAACCTCAATATTCTTGAACCGTGCATTGTTCAATTTGAGAGGGCCGTCCTGGCTGATGGGAAAATTCAATGTCATTGAAAAACCGGCAGCCTCTGGGCCCAGTGTTTCAAAGTCTAAGCCTGGAGAGATGTTCGTCACCCGAGGCTGCGGCATCCCCATGGCCTGGGTTCGATTTCGGAGATGGAGCCACATCTCGAGCATCTCCCAGGGGTTGCAGATATCTGAGGTGTCCAGGACGTGAGCCGTTACAGGGCACCCGGCCTGGTCCGAGATCCAGCGGCCCATGAAAAAATGATCCGGATGTCCGTGGGAGATAACCAGCAGATCAATGTCCTTGATGGAGTAACCGGCTAGCTTCAGGCCTTCCAGAAGTTCCTGCCTGCTGTAATCATCAGGAAGGGACTGAACTTCAGAGGGAATGGTCTGACTGCGGGCGCCGTAAAAAAATTTCTTGGCCAGCCCGGTTGGAATGCCGGTGTCCAGAAGAACTAAAGCCTCGTCCTCAATCAGGTCAAGGTGGGTCGGGCCGGGTCCGATGATATCCGGACAGAAGGTGGTGATCTGGGTGATGCGTGTTTTGCGGTCCTGAAGAATAAACTGCCGCACCCGTCCGCTGCCTAGCGTCTGGGTGGGCTTGAGAAGATTGCCTTTAAGGTTCATGGGTTACTACCTGAATTTTTTAATGAGATTTATCAGAAGCAAAGGCAGTTGTCAAAAATACTCAAAAATACAAGGTTAAAATAGATTGGGGTCAGGTTTAAAAACCTTCCCCGCAAAACAGCCAGGAACAGAAGGCGAGTCAAGGGGCCAGACGATGGCGCACTGCGGGTTCTCAAGGCATCAGGCTGACACGGGCGGCCGGCGTTCGGCCCAGGGCCGCGCCTCTTCAAGCTGCCTCGCCAGACGGAAGAGGGTCGCTTCGTCACCAAAACGGCCAATGAACTGGGCGCCGATCGGTAAGCCGCTGTCGTCCCAATACAGCGGTACGGACATGGCCGGCTGACCCGTGATGTTGCTGATTGAAGCGAAGGGTGTAAACGATGCCGAACGAGAAAGCCCCTGAAGGGGTCTTTCTGGAGGCGAGTCAAAGGAACCCAAAGCCACAGGCGGTTCGCCCAGAGCCGGGGTGAGCCAGACATCGTAGTTGGTGAAAAAACAAGCCACACCGCGCGCCACTTTCTGGAGGGCCTGCAAGGCATTCATATAATTGGCCGCACTTTGCCTGGAGCCATATTCATACATCGCCCAGGTCAGCCCTTCGAACTGGCCTGGTGAAGGCTTCTGATCAGTCCGACGGGCCCAGTAGTCAATGGTCCAGGCCGGGAGGACTGACCAGAGGAAACTGAAATTCTGCGCTAAAACTTCACCGTCAATAGTGGGGGCGGCTTCTACAACTTCGTGGCCTAAGTCGCCGCAGAGCCTGGCCGCGTCTTGAACCGCATCAACGCAGTCAGGGTGAATAGTGACATTGGTGGGCGCCTTGGAGGAAAAGGCAATGCGAAGCTTTCCCGGGCTTGCTCCTACTTCCTCGATGAATGGGCGCCTGGGTAATGGGGCCCAAAGCGGATCACCCGGGTCGGGTCCGGAGGTTGCATCCAGCAGAGAGGCGCTGTCCCGCACCGAGCGCGTCAAGGCATGTTCAGTCAAAAGGAAGAATAAAATCTCGCCGTATTCAGGGCCGAGCGGGTTCCGGGCCCGGGTCGGCTTAAGGCCGAACAGACCGCAGCATGAGGCCGTAATTCGGATAGACCCGGCGCCGTCATTCGCATAAGCCATCGGAACCATGCCAGAGGCCACAGCCGCGGCTGAGCCCCCGCTGGAGCCGCCCGGGGTTCGATTCGTATCCCATGGATTGCAGCATGGACCGAACAGTTGAGGTTCGGTTGTGGGGAGAATACCAAACTCAGGCGTATTGGTCTTGCCGATGATAGCCAAGCCCGCTCGTTTCAGTCGAGCCACCAGCTCACTGTCATGGCCAGGAGTAAAGTTCTGCAAAAAGGCTGAACCGGCAGTCAGGCGCACCCCGGCATATTCGGCCACCAGGTCTTTAAGAAGAAAGGGCACACCGGTGAAAGGCCCCTCAGGCAACTCGCTCGTGGCCGCAACCCGCGCCGTTTCATACATCGGCGTAATGACCGCATTGAGAGTCGGGTTCAGACGCTCGATTCGCTCGATAGCCGTATCCACAAGCTCAAGCGGTTCGACCTCACCTTTCCGGACCAGCTCGGCCTGGCCGGTGGCATCCATAAAGGCCAATTCATCAGAAATGGTCATGCGCCTTCCCCTTTTTTTGGCGGTTTAAATCAAAAAACGTTGGTTTTTAATTCCGGCCATGCCAGGCGCTCTCCTGATTTCAAAGGGTTTCGCAGCTATTTTAAACTTGGCTTAAAGATTAGGAGCCCAGTTCTGTAAAGTAAAGGTTAGCATACCCTCGATCAACCTGTCCAGGATGAAGAAGATTAATTTGTTGCGTTTTCATGGCGGGAAAATAAAAAAGGAATATCAAGATATCCCCATATATCCGGGCTGAAACTCCAGGAAGATAGCGCCGCCAACAGGGACTTGGCGCTGTTTCTCAAGAGGAGTTATCAGGAAGGAAGGCCTGGGCCTGCTCGAGTTTTTCCTCAAACTCAGGAATCAGGCTTTCAATGAAATCCGGTGTCAGACGGAGGGTAGTCCATGCCTGGCGATTGATGGCCGGAATGAAATCATCTCCGCCATGACCTATTTCTAAGGCCTTGGTCAGAATGTCCCCGATATGGACCAGGCTGGCCATGATAAAATGGTCCTTGCTTTTGGACGGATTATGATGATAAGCGATCGCCGCAGTGAGGTTATAAGGCAAATTCCAGTTCTCGGCCAGCCAATACCCGAAGTCGGCATGGGTGGCTCCCAGGACTTTTTTTTCGGCTTCAACTAGCAGCAGGTTCTCCTTTTGAGCCAATTCCAAGACTTCAGCGTATTCATCGTGGAGATAGACGTCCAGAATGACTTTGCCAATGTCGTGGAGCACGCCGGCTAAAAACACCTCTTCAGCATTTCTCATACTGAGCTTGGACTCGATGGTTTGAGCCGCCGCCCCGCATCCCAAGGCATGCTGCCAAAAACGCTTTCGATTCAGTGACCGGCTCTGCGGCCCCTTGTTGAAGGTGTCGAAAATGGTCGTCGCCAGGATGATATTGTGAATGGAGGTATAACCCAGAATGGTGACGGCCTTACTGAGGGTGTCTATCTGGCGCGGGAAGCCGAAAAAGGCCGAGTTGACCAGCTTGAGAACGCGGGAGGCTATGGATTGATCATAATGCAGGGCCTTGGACAGTTCCTGAGCAGAAGATTCTGGGTTATTGAGGACATCCAGGATGGCGATCACCGCCCCTGGTAGCGAAGGCAGCCCTTTCATGCGGCCAATAATTTTATTAAAAATCTTTCTAGGGGGCTTATTCATTTACGGCTTTGCAATTGCCTGGTCAGGTAACGCGTCGAGATTTCTTTTAAGGCTGCCATGATCTTATCGCCTTTATGGCGGGCAAACCGTTTTTCAATACGCTCTAAAAGCTCTTTCTCTTTCTTGGTCACGAAATGGTTCCTTCTCTTATTTTAAACTTTTTACAGGGTTGGTTCAGCAATTAATGTTAAAAAACGTTTCCTCACCCGGGGACTTATGCGGGGAGATATTTTCTTTTTACCCGGGTCGGCTAGATGTTTGGCCAGGGTTTTGTAAGACCTTGATCCTGCGCCGATGGGCCGGTTTTTAATCTTGAGCCTGCCCGTCATGAGCGCCCGGAGGAGGGCTTCCACCACCTCGGGGTTAAAGCGGCTTCCGGTCTCCCTTATGATCTGGAGGAGAACGTCAGCCAAGGGAGGTCGCTTCCCCGGTTTATGAGCCAGATAGAGAATATCAAATCTATCGGCCACTGCGATGATCTTGGCCATCAAGGGGATATCAGGGCCAGCGAGATTGTTGGGGAATCCCTGTCCATCCTCCCGTTCATGATGGCTGAGTATCCCGGGACGCAGGTCACTCAGCCAGTCGCCCAGTGCTTCGGCCCCGGCCTGGGGATGTTCTTTATAGGAGACCTCCCCATCACCGATCTTGAACTTCCCGATGTCATGAAGCAAGGCAGCCCGGCGAATCTTTTCGATTTCTTGCTCATCAAGACCCATGGCCTGGGCCAGCCCGAGAGCCAGGGTAGCCACGCGGGCGGAATGGCCCGCTCTTGCGTCACCTTCGAGAGATTCCCTGCCCTGAATCAGCTGGTAAAACGCTTCCAAGGCTTGGTTTTGAAGGCGATATAAAAGGTAGTGATTATACAGGGCCGAGCCCAGCATCCCGGCTGAAGTGCGGGCCAGGTCTTCATCATCCTGAGTAAAACCGGTCCGGTTCTGTTTGTCTGTCACATTCATCACACCAAGAAGACGCCCGCCCATGACAAGCGGCACACCCATATAACTGTTTGTGGCGTATCGTTTTTTGGGCCTGGCCTTCAAATAGGTTTTGATGTTTGGAATAACAACAGGCTCAGACCGGTCGGATTCGAGGGTCTTCTTGATGACTCGGCCCATGACCTTACTTTTATCAACACTGATCTCCTGCACCGGCTGCTGATCCGGGTCAGCGGTGGCAGAGGTAAAGGCCATCAACTTCAGGGTTTGAGTTTCAGGTAAGTATGAATAGATGGATATCTCATCGGCCTGGAGTACTTCGATCATCCTTTCCAGAGTTTGCTGAGCCATCTTCTGCCGGGCTTCATGGGTGATCGCGGTGGACAATTTTATACCCATTTCATGGAGAAGCGACAGCCGATAGGTCTTGTCCTGATACATAGCTGACAGATTGAGATTATCCATGATCAGGCTGGCATGAAGGACAAAGATAGACAGGGATTCCATGTCTTCGGGCAGGATAGTCTCCTTAACCGCAAAGATCAGTCCCTTGATTCCGTCTTTCTTAACTATCGGGGCGATGGCTGTTTCGCCGGAAGTAATCCCCAGAGCCTCGAAAACCTCGCGGTCCCTGGGGTTAATTTCCTTGTCCGTTGTAAGTGAGAGGATTGGTATATTCCTGTAATCTTTCAGCTTGGCCAAGGCCTTACCCAGGGGGCTTTTTTTATTAAGCCCGGAAAGAGATATGATTTTTTGCTGTACTTCTCCGTGAAAGCTGCTGTCAACGCCGGCGGATAAAACCTTGCTCTTTTCATCATAATCGAAGCATATAACTTTCTTGAACCCGATCTGAGCCACGCACCGCGTGATCAATTTCCGGTTCTCCACCTCAAAGTGCTTCATGGTCTGGGCGTTGCGCTGAAGGGTCATCCCCATGAGGGAGAGAAACGTCAGCTCATTGACTTTTTTCTCCAAAGCAGCCTTGGACAGTTCCATTTCCCGATATAACTTGGCGTTTTTAATGCCCAGGGCCGCGTGATTGACCAGGTCTTGAATAAAATCAAGATCAGGCGGCATCATCCCAATGTTAATCACGCCGACCACTTCCTCCAGGCCTTCGGGCGTCGCAATAATGATGGGGAACGAGCTGGTCGGCCCGTGATTCTTCTTATCGGGAAAGATCTGGTACTTTCCTGCCTCAATCACTTTTTGGGTGCTGAATTCAAAATCAGCTTTCCGTTTTTTGTTCATGTTGATCGCGGCTTGAGATTTTAGTTGCAGGTTCTCATCGGTGAGTATGATCGAGCAAGGCAGCCTGCTTTGACTTTCTCCCAAAGCGACGGTTGTTTCTTGAAGGAAATAATCCAGAACTTCTTCAAGGTTGAGGGTGGTGCGCAGTGTCTGGCTGACTCGTCGCAAAATAGCATGTTTTTCAGACTGGGTTAGACGTTCACCTCCGCCGATGGCTTCGAAACCCTCTTCACGACCGATGACAATGCGGTTCTTCCCAATCTGCTTGGCCCGGTTAAGCGCCTGGTCAGAGTGCCGGATCAGGTTCATGGCGGACTCGGCGCCGGATTCAGGGAATCCAGCCAGGCCGACGCTGGCAGTGATACTGATGCCTCTAGCGATATCCTGGCTCCAGGGAAAATGTTCGAGAGAACCCTTGATTCTTTCTGCGGCCTGGACGGAATCAGAGAGGTTGGTCTGAGGAAGAATGATGGCAAACTCCTCCCCGCCATAACGGGCCGGTATGTCAACGTTGCGAATGGACTGGCGGATCAGTTCGGCCGTCTGGGCCAAAACCTTATCGCCGATCTGATGACCACAGGTATCGTTGACCTGCTTGAAGTTGTCAAGATCAAGCATAATCAGGCCAAGAGGGGTCTCGAAGCGAAGGGCTCGATCGAATTCACCGGCCAGGCGTTCCTGAAAGTGACGGTGATTAAAAAGCTGGGTTAGGCCGTCGGTGATTGACAACCTTTCCAGAATAAGATTGCTGGCCCTGAGTTCTTCTTCAAGCCTTTTCTGTTCGGTAATATTTTTGATGATAAAGAGCAGACCCTGCTTCTCTCCTTTGTGGCGGAGTCTGGAAGCCGAAATGCCAGCAAAAAAATGACTGCTATGCGCGGTGCGCGCTTCAGCTTCGTAATTCGTGACTCGTTTTTCGTCGCGGAGAGGTTTGAGTATTCGATTCAGCTCCTTCTGGCCGCGCATAAAAAGAGTCTCAACCGGCCTGCCCAGATAGTCCTTGGCCTTGCCACCGAACATCTCTTCCGCACCGAGGCTGAATAAATTTATCTCATAGTCCTTGTTCGTTGAGATGATGGCGTCTACAGAACTTTCGATAAGGTTTTCCAGATACTCTTTAGTCTCTTGAATTTCCCCCTGGTGGACTTGGAGCTTTTTAAAAAGGTTTTCAGCCTCTGCATGCTTGTCCTGTAAAAGTATGTTCTTACGCTCAAGTTCCTCTGTGGCCTGAATGATTTCCTTCTCCATACGCTCGCGGAAGGCCCGTGTGCTGAGCATGAGCTTGCGTTCCCTGACCGCAGCGGATACGGTTTCCAGGAGTTCTTCAAGTTCAAAGGGCTTGGACAGGTAGTAGCTGATCATTCCCCGCGTAAAGGCGTCAATGACGCTTTCCTCAGTCCCGTAACCGGTCATGAGAATCGCACCCAGAAAGGGTGATTGCTGTTTCAGACGGTTGATCAGCTCGATGCCGTCCATCTTTGGCATCTTCCAATCGCTGATGACAACGTCATAATCCTTGAGCGAGAAAAGATCCAGGGCCTCAGAGGCGGTTAAGGCTGTGTCAATTTCATACCCGACGCTGGTTAAGGTTTTTTTTATGATTTCGCAGGTACTTGGATCGTCGTCAACCACCAGGGCTCGATTGTGAGCTTCCGAGGAATAATAGAGGGTGTCCTTCTGATCAAGATTATTCGATCCGTCTTTGGTGGAGTCAGATTTCACGTCAGTTCGCCCCGATTTTTAAAAAATCGTGTAATCCCATAATAAATATAACTGAAATTAATTCAACAGTTTTTTATCATCCATTCAAATTGATTTTAATGATGATTACTTCAGAGATTAAAAGTTAAAAAAGGTTCGGTCCTTGTTTAATAGCCTGCATCCATTTTGCTTCAGTAAAACCATCTCCTCAAGTCGGACGCCTCCCCGGCCTTTGAGATAAATGCCTGGTTCGATGGTGACGACCATGCCTTCCAGCAGTTCCACCGGTCGGGTCTGAGAGAGTGAGGGGGCTTCATGAGTGGCCAACCCCACGCCATGGCCCAATGAGTGGCCGAAGTTGGGGCCATATCCCGCGGCTTCAATGACATCTCTGGCGTAAGCGTCTGCCTGGCCGGTCGTCAGACCGGGCTTGATGTTTTGAAGCGCCATCAGTTGAGCCTGGCGCACTACCTGATAAATTCTTTTCATCAAGAGGCGGGGACGGCCTAGAAAAACAGTTCGAGTCATGTCGGCTGCATAGCCTTTATACCTGGCGCCGCAATCAATAATGACGGGTTCCGACTCCTTGATCCGTCGGCCGGAAGGCACGGCATGAGGCAGGGCCGCATTCGGCCCGGAGGCTACGATCGTTTCAAAGGCCGGCCCCTCGGCTCCTAAATCCACCATGGTCTCTTCCAGATAGCGGGCTGCCTCCTTTTCGGTCCGGCCCGGCTGCAGGAAATTAAGTGTTTCAGTCAAGGCGGCCTCGGTTATGCGAAGCGCCCGCACGATCTTCCTGACCTCATGGCTGTCTTTAATCAGGCGCAGCCTTTCTACCAGATAGTTAACCGGAACCGTTTGCACCCCCTTGAGCAAGTCAGCCAACTCTTGGTGAGTCGTGACCGTGACATGATCTCCTTCAAAACCGAGTTTGGCAATCCGGTTTTTTTTAACCAGCCGGGCCAAGGCAGGAATTGGGCCGGGTCCAGAGCACACGACTGTGTATCCTTGAGCCTCCCTGGCCGCCTGGATTTCATAGCGGGAATCGGTCAGGAGATACTGGTTTCTAAGAGTGATGAGCAGGCTTCCCGATGTCTCGTTAAGCTGTGGATCCATAGCGGTGAAGCCGGAAAGATACCGCCGATTTTCCGGCCGAGCGATCCAGAGGCTTGAAAGGCCGGCCTTTTTCATCTCTCGCCGCAGGAGCCGTAACCGCTGTGAATATTGTTTTGGGATTGTCATAAGTTCAGTTTAGCATAATGTGCATTTGAATTTCCAGTTTACTCGGAGATTTGAGGAGCAGGCATTCATTACTTTACCTTGCTAACGTGGTGAGAGTTCTTGACAATTTCCCAGAGGCCTGTTAATTTTTTAGCAAATTCGTTCCAAAGACACTTAAGATAATGATACTGCGTTACACTAGATCAAAGATGGGCGCCATCTGGAAGCAGCCTGCTAAATACCAGGCCTGGCTCAAGGTGGAGTTGGCCGTGGCCGAAGCCATGGCTGAGGAGGGCTTGATTCCGGCGAAGGCTGTGGCTGAAATTAAGGCCAAGGCTAAGTTTTCTGTCCGGCGTATCGAGAAGATTGAGTCTGAGACAAAACATGATGTCATCGCCTTTTTAGACAATATCGAAGAGAATGTCGGTCCTGCTTCCCGTTTTCTTCATCAGGGCCTGACCTCCTCGGATATCCTTGATACGGCCATGGCCCTGCTGCTTCAGAAGGCCGCAGATATCCTGGTTGCAGACGTGGACGGGCTCCTGGAGGCGCTCAAACGAAGGGCCTTTGAGCATAAAAATACGGTCATGATCGGCCGTTCCCACGGCATTCACGCCGAGCCGATCACCTTTGGTCTGAAGCTGGCGGTGTTTTATGATGAGATGCGCCGCAATCGGGAGCGCTTAACCCGGGCCCGTCAAACCATATCCTATGGTAAAATTTCTGGCGCGGTGGGGACCTTTGCCAATATTTCGCCTAAAGTTGAGGCCCGGGCCATGTTGAAATTGGGCCTGACCCCGGCCCCGGCCTCCACACAGATTATCCAGCGTGACCGTTATGCTGAATACTTCACCACCCTGGCCGTTATTGCAGCCAGTCTGGAAAAAATAGCCGTCGAGATCAGACATCTTACGCGGACCGAGGTTATGGAGGTCGAGGAGCGTTTTAGCATTAAACAGAAAGGCTCTTCCGCCATGCCTCATAAGCGCAATCCTATTGGCTCGGAAAACATCGCCGGATTGGCCCGCGTCGTTCGGGCCAATGCCTTGATTGCCTTGGAGAATGTGGCCTTGTGGCACGAGAGGGACATCAGTCACTCGTCCGCGGAAAGGGTCATCGGGCCGGACAGCACCATCCTGCTGGATTTCATGCTGGCACGTATGACCGATCTTATCGAGAACCTGATCGTTTATCCCGAGAGGATGAAGGCGAACCTGGAACGAACTGGAGGGCTTTTTTTCTCACAACAGGTCCTTCTGGCCCTGACAGAAAGGGGCCTCATCCGTGACCGGGCCTACCGTCTCGTGCAAAGAAACGCTCTGCGGGCCTGGGACGAGGGCTTGGATTTCAAGGCGCTCCTGCTTGAGGACAAGGCTATTCTTAAGCGTCTTTCTGCCAAGGAGATTGCCAGCATCTTCGATATCGGTTACCATCTCAAGCATGTTGATACTATTTTTAAACGGGTCTTTGGCTCGGAAAGCTGATCTTGTTTTCCTCTGACCTGTGCAGCGACAAGGACCTTGAAAATACCAGAAAAATACTTTATATGTTTTATGATTGATTATGGACTTGGTTGAGATGTTTGGTAAAAAACAGGCTAGCTCTTCAATAAAGACTTATAAGTACCAATTCATTATCCTTTTTTTAACCGTGTTTTTGGTAGCAGGCTGTGTTTCAGTCAGGGGCGCTTTTCACAATTATAAACAGAGCCGTAACGGGCCATACAAAGAGGCCCTCAAACGTTGGACAGCCGAGGCTCGTGTTTACCGTGGCTTTGAGACCATATATCTGGTTACAGCTACTTACAGGTCCGCTGATTTTTGTCGAGCTTATGTAAGAAAATACGCTCAGGATTACCATCTCGACGCTGCGGCCAAGGCCAGGATGCTGGCGGATGAGCTGGCCCTGGCGGATAAAAGCCTGGAATTCATTCTGGCCGTATATGCTGCGGAGAAAAAGAAGATCAACCTGGATTCACGAGATTCGCTATGGCGGGTTTACCTCGAGGGCGAGAGCCTGGACCGGCAGAGCCCTATCGAGATCCGCAGCTTGAAGAAGGAACAGGTCCGACTGAAGGAGTTTTACCCGTATATTTCGCCCTGGGTTGAGGTCTATCGCGTCCGATTTCAGAGTGTACCGCTGTCTCGGTCCGTCACCAGCCTTCATCTGGTTCAGACAGGTGTTCTGGGCACTGCCAGGCTGATTTTTAGCTTAAGAGAGTGAAAATATATCCTGATGCGGATTGACCAGGCCACGAAACTTATAGTTTTACCAGTCATTTTTTTGTTTGCATCGGTTGCGGTCCAGGCCAAGACCACCGCCGGAATCCCATTGCAAAAGGTCCCGGCTGCTCTGATCGAACCTGGTTCAGGAGCAGACTCTTACTCCCTTGTGGTCGAGAAGGCAACCCAGCGTCTTTTCCTCTATAAATTCAAGGCGGGCCATTTTTACCTGAGGTCGTCCTTCCCTGTTTCCACTGGCGAAAATATGGGAGACAAGATGAAAGAGGGGGACATAAAGACGCCGGAAGGTTTTTACCTATTTAATAACAAGTTCATTAAAGGGGAGCTGGCTGATATATACGGCGTCTTGGCCTACCCTATGGATTATCCGAATTTTTGGGATCGGCGCCTGGGTAAAGCTGGCAAAGGGATCTGGCTGCACGGGACCAATCGAACCTTGGTCCCACAGGATTCCAACGGCTGTGTGGCCTTAAAAAATATTCACCTCATAAAACTGGAGAGTATTATTCGGCTCCATAACACACCGCTGATCATTTACGATCAGATCGAGTATAAAAATATCAGGGACATCCAGAGAGAAGCAAGGCAGATCAAGACCTTTATCGAGACCTGGCGCAGCGCCTGGGAGCGGAAAGATTTCAAGCTCTACCGCTCTCTCTATGTTCAGGATTTCAGCAGTAATTCCGGCATGAACTACACCGCCTGGATGGCTCATAAGGCTCGCCTGAATCAGAAATATCGAAAGATCAATGTAAAGGTCAAGCGGCTCCGCATTTTTAAGCATCAGGGTATGATCGTGGCCACTTTCAAACAGTATTACAGAGGCGGGCCTTTCATAAGCAACGGGAATAAGCGTCTCTATCTGCATGAAGGCAAGGATGGCTATAGAATAATGGCCGAAGTGTGGTCGCCTTTTCCACCCACCCACCCTAAAAAAACCTTGCCTCTTCTGGTTCGGAATCAGGTAATTCAAGAGGCCCGACTGGCCAGCCTCAGCACCACTGCCTCCAAGGCAGCCGCTCGATCAAGGACTATTTTGGAGAGGGAAAAGATTCGTCGCCTTGTGGAGCACTGGTTAGCAGATTGGCGCAACAAAGATGTTGACGGCTACATCAGTCACTACCACCCTGGTTTCCGTTACCGGAATATGGATCTGGCCGGATACCGTGATTATAAAAACCGCATCTTCGAGAAATATAGGGAGATATCCATCGGGGTCCGAAAGCTCCGCGTCAAGGTTGAGGCGCCCCGGGCAGAGGTGACTTTTATCCAGGACTTCCATTCCAACCAGTACCAGGATCGCGGTCTGAAGAAGCTGATTCTGGTCAAACACGGCAACGGATGGCGGATAAAGGAGGAGTCCTGGGATCAAATTCGAGCAGGAGCAAAACCATAGTTTCTCACCAGAAAGAAAAGGAAAAGATTCACTTTATCTTCATGCGGAGTTTGGGCAAGGTCCACAGCATGCGGGTCTCGTACCGTTATCTCCTGGCCTTCGCGCTTTTCCTGTTCTGTTTCGTAATTTTTTCCATCATCATCATTAACAACTATCTGAACCTTTACGTAGAGAATGAAGCCCTGCGCGAGAATAACGTTAGACTGGCGCATCTGGTGAATGATTATAAGCTCAAGTCTCAACTGGCCAGTCAGTATCAACTCCTGATTGATGAACTAAATCAGGCTGAACCAACCAGCCGTTTGGCATCTGCTGAAAAAAGCTTACCCCAGAGGACCGTTTCTAAGCTTAAAACTCAAACTAAACCCCGCCCGGAAACCAAGCCGCTGACAAAGGCTGCTGAAAAGAAACCCGCTGAAACCCTGCAAGGACCCCCGGTTGATGTCTCGGATCTGATTCTGAAGACCGATGCGGCGAACCAGGTCATAAACTTCAGCTTTAACCTGCGTAAGATCGTTAAAGAGATTGATCTTGTTTCGGGTTACATGATAGTCATTTTAGAGAATCGCCGCGTCAGTCCTCCTGAAATTGTCTGCTTTCCGGCTTCGATCAAGGTGGTTAACGGCGCGCCGAGTAATTTTCGCCGGGGCCAGCAGTTTGCCATTCGGCACGGAAAAATCGTTAAGGGTGTGATCAACAGGGTGCGCAATGCCAAAGACTTCAGCCTAGCCACCATATTTGCATACTCTTTCAAAGGAGAGTTGCTCCTGAGAAAATCAATCACGGTGGCTGATGATAAAAAAACGTCTTGAGAGGCTGTTTCCTTTTTTAGGGCTGCTGGCTATTCTTCTGCCTCTTCTCCTGCCTGAGGATGTTGAAGCTCAGCGGGAGCATCTGATTTATTTTCAGAATACACCTTACGAACTAAACGTCTATAAGATCTACGGTCAGAAGCAGGGGCCGACCCTGATGATTATCGGCGGTATCCAAGGCAACGAGCCTGGCGGGTTCCTCTCGGCTGACCTGTATGCTGATTTTAGTATGAAGCGAGGCAGCCTCATCGTCGTGCCTCGGGCTAATTTCTATTCGATTCTCCTGTTTCAGCGCGGCGCTAAGGGCGATATGAATCGCAAGTTTGGGCCGAAATCAACACATGATACAGATGCCCAGATCGTAACGATTTTAAAAAAACTCATTGCTGAAAGCGATTTCCTGCTCAATTTGCACGATGGTTGGGGATATTACCGGCCGAGGTATGTCAGCAAAATAGCCAATCCCATGCGTTACGGCCAGTCCATTATCGCCGATTGCGCGCAGTATTATTCTCCTGCCCTTGGCCGGACCCTCCACTTGAAAAAAATGGCTGAACAGGTGATCGAGGTCATCAACGCCCAGATCGAAAATCCAAAATACCACTTCCATTTTATGGACACCCGCACCGGTGAAAAGGATTCGCCTTACACCGAGCAGCGCCTTTCAGCCACGTATTACGCCCTGACGAAACATGGCATCCCTGCTTTCGGCGTGGAGACCTCCAAGAATCTACCTTCCATTGAGATGAAAGTCCGTCAGCACAATCTGGCCATAAATGCCTTCATGGAAATTTTCAGTCTTGAACCGGAACAGCCGCGGGTTTATCTCCATACTCCCAAGTTAAAGTACCTGGTGATCTCAGTGAACGGCCGGGACCCAGTGGCTGTGGCTGACAAGAAGACCCTGTACCTTCACCAGAACGATACCATCGAAGTCGTGCATGTTGAGGCTAATTATGAGCGCGGTCTTTCGGTTGACATTAAAGGCGTCGGCACGATCAATGATTTCAGGCAGCGCTTCACCATCACCCGGCCGACTATTATTATGGCCCAGAAAGATCATATAAAATTCGGCCGTGTTCATCTGGCTCTATACCCCAAGGCCAAGGCCGTCCGCAAGGGCCCCACGCATCCCGGCTCACCTCGCATAAAATTCTTTATCCTTGAGGTTGAAGGCCGGAGGTACCTGGCAGCTAATGGTGAATGCCTCGAAGCCTTTGAAGGAGATCTGGTCAAGGTCGTGGATGTGATTACCGAGAGAAGCCCGCTGCCTAAAGGCGTCGCTGTGAACTTCAAGGGTTTTGTGCCCAAGGGCCGTAAAAACACGGGTGAGGATCGGGGCTTTATCATTAATACTGCTCAGGATCTGATGGAGCGCTATTGCCTTTCCAAGACCGAAAAAATTTATGCCGTTGTGGTGGAAAAAAAATCCAAGATTTTCGCTCGCATGACGATTCGGCTGAACAGGCCGAAACTGGACTATATAATCCTGCGTCAAAACGGCGGGCCGCGACTCTGCCTTCATAACGGGGAATCCCTCCGGATTCAGCCTGGCGACCAGGTTCAGGTTCTGGGGCTTAAAACTGACGCTGTTTCAGGCCACAGGACCAAGATCAGAGCGCATGGTCAGGTTGTTTGGGTAAAACATCCTGAAGCCCTCCTGGCCTTTAAGACTGGAAGGGGAGGGATAACCCTAATTGTCACCCGTGAGGGGCTGACCTTGGGTAAAATCCACCTGACAGCGGGGTGAGCCAGGAATTCATAAGATTAGCGGCCTGCAAGAGTTTACCCTGCCTCCCAAATTCCTCGGTGTTAATTTCGTATTCAGGACGGCGATCTGAGTGAAGGAAGCCTTGATATGCCCACAGCTACCCTCCTGACACTTGGCTGTAAAGTCAACCAGTACGAATCTCGAGGCATGGTTGAATCCCTGGTCAAGGCCGGTTACGTTCTGGCGCCTCAAGGCCAGGCCGCTGATTTGACTGTAATCAATACCTGCACTGTAACCCAGAAGGCTGATTTAGAAACTCGGGCCCTGGTCAGGCGGGCTCATCGAACTAATCCGCTTGGAAGGTGCGTGGTCGTTGGATGCTATGCTCAGGTACGGCCGGAGGAACTAAAGGATTTGCCAGGGGTAATCCTGATCCTGGGACAGGAATATAAACACGAGTTTTTACGTTTCTTGCCTCAGGAGAAGCCCAAATCAGGTCCCGTAGTCAAGGTTTCTGTTTTGAGGCCGGAAAATGGGGTCCCTCCTCTGGGCTTTCCGGGTTTTGATCGCACCCGGGCCTTCTTTCGTATCCAGGACGGGTGTTCGGCCTGGTGTACTTATTGTATTGTGCCTCTGGCCAGGGGTCCGAGTCGAAGCATGAGCCTGAGCCGAGTTATTGAAGGTCTGAAGGCCTATGAGAAGGCCGGCTATACGGAAGTGGTTCTGTCCGGGACTCACCTGGGAGCATGGGGGCTGGATTTAGCCACGCCGAACAGTTTGACCGGTCTTCTAAACCGGCTTGAGAAGGAATCATTCGGGCTGCGGCTTCGGTTGAGTTCTGTGGAGCCGCATGAAGTGACACCGCAATTGATTGAGACGATTCGGCGTTTCCCTCATTTTTGCCCGCATCTGCACCTGCCTCTTCAGAGCGGTGACGATGAGGTGCTTAACCGGATGCACCGGCCATATTCCTCTGATTTCTTTAAAAATTTAGTTTTTTCTCTGACTGCTGACTGGCCCGAGCTCTGCCTGGGCGCGGACGTCATGGTTGGGTTTCCCGGCGAGGATGAGCAGGCCTTTTTAAAAACCAGGGACCTGGTTTCAAGCCTGCCTCTGGCCTATCTTCATGTCTTTCCTTATTCCAAGCGGCCCCGGACTTTAGCTGCCCGGATGCCTGGACAGGTGGATATAAAAGAGATAAAAAGACGGGCCGCTCTCCTGCGTGAAGTCGGGCGGGCCAAGCGGTTGGCCTTTTATCAGCGTCATCAAAGGCAGGTGCGCCCTGTTTTGATCGAAAATACCAGAGATCGGGAGACAGGTCTAACGCGGGGTCTGACTGATAATTACATCCAGGTGCTCATGACTGACGCCTCCTTGCCTGCTGGTGAGATCAGGCCAGTGAGGCTGACTGAACTGGGGCCGGGAAACCGGATGTTTGGACATTTTGTTTGAAACTGCAGCCATGGTCTTGACTCCATGACCAAATTCGTATAAGCAAAGACTAATCTTTTACGTCCAGATCACCGGGCTCAGAAAGAATGTCATTCAGATGTTATTTGAAGAAATCAGGCCATATAATGATGATGAAGTAAAGAGAGTCTGGAAAGAGCTGCTCACTACTCCCATCCTGGATGCTATTTTCAGCAGGCTGGACATCCCTGTTCTGCCAGAATTTCATACAATAGAAAATTCTGCAGACCTGCAAGATACCGTCATGAGAAAGGTTTTCAAAAGGATATGTGATATTTCGATAGACCATCTTACCGTCAGCGGTATAGAAGTAATAGCTGAAGAAAACGACCGGGGTTTCTTGTTTATTTCCAACCATCGGGATATCGTTCTCGATCCGGCATTGACGATTTACGCTATTGATACCCACCAGTATAAATCTGTTCAAATTGCCGTAGGCGACAACCTTTTGACCTCACCTTTAGTTAAAGACCTAATCAGAATAAACAACTGTTTCGTTGTAAAAAGAAACCTCCCCAAAAAGGAGCAGCTTGAAGCATCCGTGGAGCTGTCAGCCTACATTTGGCAACAGAATCAAAAAGGGAAGCATATCTGGATCGCCCAGCGGGAGGGAAGGGCAAAAGAAGGGAATGATTTTACCAATTCCGCCCTGATTAGCATGCTGTACCTATCGGAAAGAGCCCGTACTCCTCTTTCAGATTTCATTAACCGCTTGAACATCGTGCCGGTTTCCATTTCATATGAATACGACCCCTGTGACGAGCTAAAGGCCAAAGAACTGTTGATCAAAAAACAAAATAATAATCGCTATGCAAAAGAAATTAATGAGGACGTAAATTCCATAATTAAGGGGATCTTAGGTCATAAAGGTCGTGTTCATTTTGCTTTTAGCCCTCCGCTAAAAGGAAATTTTCTGGAAGTAAAGGCGGTAACTCAGGAACTGGACCGGCAGATAATCACCAATTATAAGCTCTGGCCAACCAATCTGACTGCCTATGATGAGCTGTATCACACCAACTCTAACGTGCCTCCGGATGACAGGAAAAAGTTCCTGGATCGGCTGAACCGGGCTCCGGTGGAGCTGCGCCCCTTTATGCTTCAGATGTATGCCAACCCGGTGAAGAATAAGTATGGATATCTTGAGTCATGATCATTTTTTATTTGTCAAGTATAGGCCCATCCCCAAAAGGTTCATGATCAGAATTAAATTATTTCTGGCGTGCTTTTGTCAAAAATCAGCAGGGCGGCCTGAGCCGCCCTGCCATTATCTAGAAAAATTTTATAAAACTTAAAATTACATTGGCCACATGAGCAGGAGGGATGCTTTCAGGGACATGGGTGTGTTTAAAGGGCCGTAACGGTATGGGAAACTTTCCTCTACCTGGACCCTGTCAGGGATATACGGTTTTTCTGCGAAATCAATACTGATATCAGGGTTTTTATTTATTACGCTCAGTAAAGCGCGCTTCACTTTATCCAACCGTGTTCGAACACGCGAAGAAACAGGCCTGCTGATGCGTGATCTCTTTATTAAGGTTTTATAATCGGCGCCTAAACCGATTAGCATTTCATGAGTTGTCATAATAGACTGATCCCCTTTTATAAATTATATATAGACAGGGCCTGTCTCATCAGAACATGATGTCCGTAAAGACAGGCCCTGATTTCTATATAAATATAATTATTGAACAGATGAATGTAATCACCCGAATGGGTGATTAGCAAGGGTGATTTTTTAATCACTATTCTTCCGGAGCTGGAACAGGTAATTGAGTTTAGAGCCATTAACAAAATAACATTCTGATAAACCTGTTAAGGGGACCCCAACAAAGGGATTGCCTGGCGGAGCCTATCCGGAGTGAATGCCTAGGACTCGCAATGACATGCTATTGATATTGTAATAAAATTCACCCGCGAACAGCGACAGCGACGAAGCGATCCTTGAAAATGCCTGCGAGCGCATTCCCCGCAGCTTGGTGCGGGGTTAGCGAGCAAAATTAAAATGGTCCAACTTACCTTACATTTGGAAGATTCCCTGCTGCTTGCAGCAGGGAGCTTCAATTTTCACTCGGAACGTTATCTTGAGGACCTTATCTAACACAAATTATTTAAGAAAAAGCAGGACCCCCCGGGGAGGCCGTCAGGCGTTTGGTTTCAGCTCCCTGTCTTTATTCCGCTGCCGCCAGGGAGGTCCGGGTAGTGAGGCGCTGCTTTTGAGGCCTGAAACCATCTTGACTAACAGGGCCGGGGTCATGATATAGTCTGCTTAACCCAGAAGTTGAGGTAACTCTTGCGGCGGTGAAGTGGAGAATAGAGCAGGTAGAATCTGAAACGGCTTCAAGGCTGGTCCATGACCTTGATTTACCTCCCCTGCTGGCATCCATATTGATCAGTCGGGGGATGTATGATCCAGAGTCAGCCCGGGCCTTCTTGAACCCGAGCTTGAGGGACCTGCCTGACCCCTTTCTTTTACCGGACATTGATAAAGCAACAGACCGGCTGCTTCAGGCGCTGAAGGCCAAGGAACGGATAACGATTTATGGCGATTATGATGCCGACGGTCTGACCGCTACGGCCCTGCTTGCGGATTTTTTTCAAAAACTTGACG
>JAFDHD010000060.1 GCA_019308995.1 Deltaproteobacteria bacterium
AGCAATGAAGAGCTGAAAAAGGTCCTAGGAGGAGCTTATACTGGCTCAACTTTTAAATCTATTTCTCCCTTTGACTTTGGCACGTTTTCCCCTGTCATAGCGGGATGCGGCTGCTCGGGAATGGCACAGGATCCTAAAGAAGCCGGCTGTTAAGGGTTCCTGGCTTTATTTCCGCTCATCAGGGGGAACCATCCCCCCTGATGGGTCAGCCTTGCTATTTATAGGTGAAGATCGTGCCTGCCGAGGCCGCCAAGATCGTTTCTCAACAAGAAGATTTTACCATTCCCGTTGATAAAAAAGGGCTGGTCATTTATTTCAGCGTGAACGGTAAGGGCTTTTTTTTTAACGGACATAACGGGTTCTTTGTTGACTCCCTGCCCGAGTTTGCCCAACAGGCCTTTGCGGCCCTGGCTCTTCCGGTCAGGCAGCGCCGCCGGATATATAAATCACTAAAGTCACAATACGGCCAGGCCTGCCAGAACCTGATCAAGGAAATAGAACTGTTCCAGAACGGAACCCACCCTGATTTAGCCCCGGAACCGAGGCAGAAGCGATTTCATTCGCCGATGCTGCCTTCGGCCATCAGCGTTTACATCTCACAGGGCTGCAACCTGGCCTGCAGCTACTGCTTCAACCAGCGCGGCAGCCTGGGTCAAAAACCGTCTTTCATGTCTGAGGCCACGGCGCGGGAGGTTCTCGGTTTTATCAGCCATATCGTCAAAAGCGAGGCCCACCCGGTCATCACTGTCTTTCTTTATGGAGGCGAACCCATGCTGAATCCCGGGGCGACCTTTCTCCTGGCCCGGGGCCTCCAGGACCTCAACCACCGTAACCTCAAGACCAAGGTCCATCCCATCCTGTCCACCAACGGCACCATTTATAACCAGGAGATATTCGATATTTTCGCCGAATTCCCGGAGTTCTCCACGGTGATCGTGAGCCTGGACGCGTTCAAGGAGGTCCATGACCGGAACCGTCCCTTTGCCAATCAAAAAAAAGGCTCTTCTTTTGACTGCGTGAAGGGCAATTTGAAGCGGATGGCCCGCGAAAAAATCCCTCATTCCGCCACATGCATCGTGCCTTTTCCTTACGATTTTGTGGGCGCGGCTGAGGCCCTGCATTGCCTGCCAGCTGAATGCGTTGAAATCAAGGAACTCAATCACTATATCCTGGGCAAAACCGTTCTCCCAGAGGTCTTTGAGCAGGACTTTGACACCTGGCGGCAAAATTATATCGAGTACGCGGATTACTACATCGAGTATTTAAACTCCAAAAATCCCGTCAGGCACGTGGACCGCTACAACCTGCCAGGCAACTACGCCCTGAGGCTGGCCGAACCAAAAGAACCGGACACCACCCTGGCCTGCCGCGTCGCCGACGCCTCACTGGCCATTGACGCCGTGGGCAACCTTATCCCCTGTGAAGCCTTCCTGGGCCAGAACCGGTTCTATCTGGGCGATGTAAAAAAAGGCTTCAATCAGGCAAAATACGCCAGGTTTGAAAAATGGATCCTGTCCAAAGGACAGTTCAGGATTGATAGCGCAAGGTGCAAATACTGTTTTGCCCAGCGCCTGTGCGGCGGCGGCTGTTATGCGGCTAGTTTTAATGAAACAGGGAAGCTGGAGGCGCTGGGTGAGAACGCCTGTGCATATGTCCGGGAGGCCGTCAAGATTAATTTATACTTCATCTCTCAGTTCAAGAATCGCCAGCCCGGGATATTTTCTCAGCTTAAAGGTGCAGCCGTTGAGTAAACCCCTTGCAGCCGTGTCTCCGATGATGTACAAGAAATCTGATTTCCTCCAATCAGTGGCATGCTCTGGGGGCGTTAAGGTGATTTTTCATTCCTTTTTCGGACTGGGGATGTATCTCGAAAACCACAGCGCCAACGCCCTCAATTCATTTTCGACTTCCCGGGCTTTGTCAGAGGAGAGGTATATTCCGCCTGAACTGCTTCAGGAGTTTGTTCGCCGGGGATTCCTGGTCCAGGCGGGCAAACCGGAGCGTGAAGAGATCGTGAGCCAGTACGGCGTTCTTTCTCCCGAAGCGATTTCCGGCCTGTGCCTCAATATGGCCACGGGCTGCAACTTTCGCTGTCACCATTGTATCCATTTCGCTGGAAGCGATCTGAACGGCCGTCCTCTGAAACCTGGCCGCATGTCATTTGAAACCGCCAGGTCAGCCATGGATTGGGTGGCCAGCGGTTTACTGGAAAACGGGCAAACCCGGATGGACTTGAACTTCGGGGGCGGCGAACCCCTGCTTAACTGGCGCGCCATGGAAAAGACCCTTAAATATGCGCACCAGCATCTCCAGCCCCGGCTGGACGTACATTTTTCTATAAATACCAATGCTTCCTTGATGACCTCTCAAATGGCGCGCGCCCTGAAAAAATACAACGTCAGGGTCATTGCCAGCCTGGATGGAGCGAAGACAGGCAACGATCTGGTCAGGCGAACGAAAAGCGGTCGGCCGACCTTTGATCTTGTGCAGACAGGCTTTGCCAGGCTGGCGGCCGCCGGGACGCCGGTCCGGGCGGTGCATGTCATTTTAAGCTCGGAAAACTTTGACTCCTTAGGCGATACCTTTATTCAGTATCTGGCTCAAAGAAAGATGCTCAGCATCACCCTTGAACCGGATTTAACGGATCGGCTTAAGCAGCCGGTCTCTTCTCTGGTTAATAAAATAATGAACCTGAAAAAGGCGGCCAGAGAAAAAGGCATATCAATCACCGGGTACTGGGAGCGCCCATTTGCCAGGATCATCCGGCCGGAGGCTGATTTAACTCCGCACTTCTGCCGCGCCATGGGCGGCAAAACGATTGACGTTATGCCAGATGGCAGCCTCTATAGCTGTTCCTACACCGACCTTAAGCTCGGGAACCTGTGGCAATTTGCCGGAAAAGGGCCGCCTTCTCTTCTGACGAACACTCCGCGCTTTCGGGCCATGCTCGATTCCCAAAGGATAGGACAGATTGATCAATGTCGAGGCTGTGAACTGGAAGGGGTCTGCGGCGGGGGATGCTATGCCACCACTGCGCATGCGTTGAAAAAAAAGGACGATCGTATTATCGCGTATCGCTGTGATTTTTATCGCCAGGTTACAAGGCAGCTTTTACTGGACGCTATGGATCAAAAAATGGCAGCTTAAAAGCACTGATTAAAAGCGGGGAGGACAATTAAGCGTCCGCATTTTCCGGAGAGGGGGGGGATTAGAATTCCCAGAATTGATTTGAACAACAACTTAAATTTACAACTTTCTCAGCTTGTGAACATGGACTTTCCTGAGGAGGTGCTCCAGGAGGGACGCCTTATTCTCAATTTAATTTTTCCTGACTTCAACTTCGACCCGGTCACCTTGGCCTTCCGTAAGACCGTTAGCCTTTACCAGGGGGAATGGCCGCAGTATCAATCCTGCAATACCGGGTTTCACGATCTGCACCACATAACCGACACCTTTCTCGCCCAGGCCCGTCTGATTCACGGCGCCATCATTGACGGCCAGGCCTTTACCGAGCGCCAGATCATCCTGTCTCTCATCGCCACCATTCTTCATGACGCGGGATACATCCAGAAGGATCGCGACACCGAAGGCACCGGCGCCAAGTATACCGTCCTTCACGTCCAGCGCAGCATGGATTTTCTTGAGCGCCACGGCGCTGAATTCGGCCTGTCTCACGAAGAAATAGCTGAAGGCCGGGTCATGATTCTGTGCACCGATCTGGCGGTGGACATCTCCGCCATCGAGTTCCCCTCCTCCGAGGTGGAGCTTCTAGGCAAGATGCTGGGCACCACGGACCTGCTGGCCCAGATGGCCGACCGGACTTACCTGGAAAAGCTTTTGTTCCTGTACCACGAATTCAGGGAGGCCCGGGTGGGCGACTACGAAAGCGAGGTGGACCTCCTCCGAAAGACGGTCGGGTTCTATGACTTCATGGCGCACCGCCTGGAAAAGACGCTCGACGCCGCGGACCGCTTCATGGCCTCGCATTTCGCGGCACGCTGGAATATCCACCAGAACCTGTATCACAAGGCCATTGAAAAACAGAAAAACTACCTCATCAAGATCCTGGAAATCCAGGACGCGGACCCCCGCCGTTTCCTCAAGCGCAACAGCATCGTCGAACAGGTCCACGAAAAATACCCGGAAAAAGTTTAACCCCGGATAATGCGGTGTTTTGTCAGAGAGACCCGTTTCCCGGGCCACCTAGACCCACGAAACCGGGCTCAAGCGCAAAAAAGGGGAAGGCAGTGCACGGCCGACCCCTTCTCCCTTCCTTTACAGTTATTTCTTCGTAAAGCCCTTGATGGCGATAACAGTATTGGATTTGGCCTCATCAGGCCAGCCATACGCCAGATTGGCCGTGTAAAGCACACCGTCTCGCAGGACCAGGCTGGTGGGGCCTTCCAGGGGCGCGCCTCGGGCAATGACCTTTCGGGGCGTTACGAAACCCGCCTTTGGGGACACCACTATAATCTGGTTGAGTCCAGGCTCAGAGGCATAGATATATCCTTCATCGTCAATCTCAATACCGTCGAAATAAGTATGCATGCGTGAATGAAAACGGGGCTTACCGGCGCTGCCGTCTTTTTTAATGGGTATTTTAACGATGCGGCCCTCGATGGTCGTGGTGGCGGCGTAGATATTTTTTTGCTGTTTATCAAGAACAATGACATTAACCCCCAGGGCGAGCGACGGGTCCGACCAGTTCAGGAGTGGGTCGTCGCACCACATGGTAACCTTGCCATCCGGCGAAATTTTCCAGATGCCCGAGTAAGTCAGGTCGGAAACATAGATGTTACCGGCGTTGTCAACAGCAATGTCGTCCGGGAAGCAGACGGGCCAGCCTTCAGCTCTGGTCAGGACCGGTGTGACCTTGCCGGTACTGGGGTTGACCTTGTACACCCCGCTCTTTTTGACTGTGACATCGTTGCAGTCTGGGTGACGCGGATTAAGCAGGCCTTCCCATTTTTTTGAAAATTCCTTATAAGTCACCAGGATATTGTCACTCTTGTCCGCTTCTATCCCGATGACCTGTCCCTTGCCGCTGTCTGCCTTGGTTGGGACCCAGGCCACGTGATCGTAAGCGCCATTGTCTTTGAGCTTCACCAGCTCCCCGGTAAATGACACGGTGGCATAAAGGTTGTTTTTGGAGTCAATACAAAGCCCCTCTGGAACGCCGGGCAGCTTGGTGTAAACCCAGACCCTGGTCTGCTCGGCCAAAGCAAGGCCCTGGACCTGGAATGCAATCAGCATCGCGGTTATGGCCAGGAGGATGCTGAGCCTCATTTTTTGTGTCCTCATTTTCCTTCTCCTTTCTTTGAGTCAATTTGTGAATGTTTATTTTTTAGGGGTTATAAAAAAAGCCTCCGGGGGTGCAAGACTCCCCCGGAGGCTTTAAAGCGGCATTTTCTGACCCGTCCGTTTCATTTCCATCACCGGATGGCAATTATTGTTAGACCGCTGATTGTTGACTTATCAAAAAAGTAGTATGCCTGGATATGGTTGTCAAGCGAATTCCAGTCCTTCCAGGGTCTGCCTGAGAGCGTGCCTCGACTGAGGAGCCAGTGAGCCTCAGTTTCTCAGGCTGGTCAGCGGCGCCGGCAGCCGCCCGCCCCTGGACATAAACCTTTTTGCCGAAAACCTGTTCACTTCCATGACCGGGGCCGATCCCAGCAGCCCTCCGAACTGGACGAGGTCGCCGGCCTGTTTACCTGGCACGGGTATGATGCGCACGGCTGTGGTCTTGTGGGCGATGATTCCGATGGCCAGCTCATCGGCGATGATGGCGTTGATGGTCTCTGCCGGAGTGTCACCGGGAACGGCGAACATATCCAGTCCCACGGAGCAAACCGCAGTGAGGGCCTCCAGTTTATCCAGCGTGAGCGCCCCTTTTTTCACGGCCTCAATCATACCGGCGTCTTCGCTGATTGGGATAAAGGTGCCGCTCAGGCCTCCAACGTTGCCGCTGGCCATGGCCCCGCCTTTTTTTACGGCGTCCATGAGCAGCGCCAGGGCCAGGGTGGAACCATGGGCGCCGATTCGTTCGATCCCAAAGGCCTCGATGACGTTGGCCACGGAGTCTCCGACAGCCACGGTCGAGGCCAGCGATATGTCCACGATGCCAAAAGGGATCTTCATATTCCGGGCCAGTTCCCGGCCGATGAGTTCCCCGGCCCGCGTTATCTTGAAGACAGTTCTTTTTATGACCTCGGAGAGCTGCGTCAGGTCGCAGTCCTGGTTCTTTTCCACCACGTTCCTGACCACCCCCGGGCCGCTGATGCCGACGTTCAGGGTTACGTCGCCTTCACCCACCCCGTGAAAGGCCCCGGCCATGAAGGGATTGTCTTCCGGGGCGTTGGCAAAAACGACGAACCTGGCGCAGCCCAGGCCATTATTACTTTTAGCAGCCGTTTCCTTCAACATCTTCCCGAGCAGGTTGATTGCATCCAGGTTCAAACCGGCTTCGGTCGTCCCGGCGTTTAAGAAGGAGCAAACCCTTTCGGTTTGAGAAAGGACGTCAGGCAGGGATTTGATGAGCACGGCCTCGGACCTGGTCATACCTTTCTGCACCAGCGCGCCGAACCCCCCGATAAAATCAATGCCCGCGTCTGCGGCGGCCCGGTCCAGGGTTAGGGCCAGGTCCAGGTACTTCTCCGGACTGGCATGACTTTCCATGATCAGGCTCACCGGCGTCACAGAGACCCTTTTATTGACAATGGGTATACCGTATTTTAACTCCAGGTTTTTTGCCTGTTCGACCAGGCGGCAGGCATGGGAGTGAACCTTGTGATAAACCTTCTCCTTGAACCCGGTAAAATCGGAATCAAAGCAGTCCTTGAGGTTAATCCCCAGGGTGGTCGTCCTGATATCCAGATTGTGGTACAGGATCATGCTGGCTGTTTCGAAAACTTCATCCACGGAAATAGACATGGCTCATACCCGGTGCATCATTTTCAAGATGTTTTCATGCTGGATTTGAATGTCCACCTGGAGGTCCTGTGCCACGGTCTTAAGCTCAGAGCTGATTTTATCCAGGGGGACACCGGAATCCTGGATGTCCACCAGCATGGTCATGACGAAATAACCCTCGGTGATCTTCTGGCTGATGTCCTCGATATTTATATCCAGCTCGTATAAAAGGGCGGAAATTTTCGCCACGATTCCCTTCCTGTCTTTTCCGATCACGGTAATAAACAAAAGTTCCTTTTCCATGGTTCCACCGCCTGGTTGATTTATATTAATCCGAATTAAGCAGAGTGTCAGCCGTCAGCGCCTTGTTGGTTTTCCGGTAAGACTCAAGACCGGTCTTTACATGTGAGTAAAAACCAGGTCCCTGGCTCATTAACGTAAATTCCTGACCCTTTCGATTATCTTGGGCATGGCCGCGCCGCTCAGGTCCTTGACATAGACATCAGTGATATCCCTAAATGCGTTTTCACTAGGGTTGATCTCGATGATCTTGGAGTCAGTTTTTTTGGCTTCATAAGGCACGCCTGCCGCCGGCCAGACGACGCCGCTCGTTCCAAGCACAATGATGACATCAGAAAGCTGGGCCTCGCGATAACTTTCAGGCACCTGCTGCACCGCCTCGCCAAACATGACCACGTCCGGCCGCATCAAGCCCTGGCAGTCACATTGCGGCAGTGCGGCCAGCAGTGTCTGCATACTGAAAGGCTCCTCACTTAAGGCTCTTTTCACCCGGCTCAGGATTTCTTGGCGGCTGAATTTTTGAACGACCCCGCAGGAGGTGCACCTGAACCGGTACAGGTTGCCGTGCACCTCGAAGACCCTGGTGTTGCCTGCCATGGAGTGCAGGTCGTCAATGTTCTGCGTCACGACGCCTTGTAATATTTCCATCTTTTCCAGTTCCGCCAGTCCGTGGTGCGCGGGGTTGGGTTCGGCCTTCTCAAAGGTGGCTACAGATTCTATTAAGAATTCTCGAATGCGCTCCGGATGACGCTGGGCAAACTGCATGGCGCCTCCTGCTGTGCCCAGTTCACCGGGGTCGAACCGATCCCATATGCCTCCAGGATCGCGGAAGGTGGGTATGCCGCTTTCCGCGCTTATACCCGCGCCGGTGAAGGCGACGGCATAGTTTGCCTTGGCAATGATTTCCGCGGCTGCTTCAATCGAATCTTGATGCATGATTGTTCCTTTGCGAGGGGCTGCGCCTCTCTGTGAAGATTTACCTAAAAACCGCCTTAAAAACGACATGAGACGCTTTTTTTCGTTTAAGACCTTAATTTGCGGAATTGCCTTGCCGCCAGTGTTCTCTGCCATGATATTTTACAACGATATCAATAGTATATCATGGCGAGAATTTTATTTTTATCTAAAAGAATGTAAACGGAAAGTTCTTTTGCCTCATGGCTACAAAATGAAATCCGGACCATTATGCTGGGGAGGGGTTTGAAGCGTTTTATCGGACCTTCAGGGATAAGGCGCTGGCCTTTTGGGTCATATCTTTCAGCCTGGCGATCAGCGCGCCGATAAGTTCCTTGAGCTGGGGCGAGAGGACATCATATTCGACGGACAGCCGTTCCGTGTCCAGGATACCGACGCGGACCGTGCCGTTTGCGGTGATAGTGGCGCTGCGAACGCCTGCCCCTTGCTCGAACATGACCAGTTCGCCGAAGATATCGCCTTCCCTGAGAGAATCCACGACGACCACGCCCTTGGGGGCCTTTTGCGTGACCTTTACCTGCCCTTCCAGGATGACGTAGGCCCAGAACCCCTTGGTCCCTTCTTCGATGATGACCGCCTTGTCCGGGTATATTTCTTCACTGGCGACATAGGAGTATAAAAACGGATCAACGGACATAGCTTTAAAACTCCTTCTAAGGCATCAGGAAAAACCCGAGTATCTTTCTGTCATGGTCTGTCAAACGGGTAAAGGCCATGCCCAGGAGGACCCTGCCAGGTTGCTCGTCTTTTCTGATGGTAACGATTTTGGCGTTTATATCCAGATGCTTCTCATTGGGCAGGGTGGTGCTGATGAAAAATTCATCCCCGGGCACATGAGAAATGTTGGCGACGTTTTCGGAGCTTATGCCAAGCGCCAGCCCGCCGCGGCTGATGTCCTTGAGCACCCCTTCCAAATGAATGTCGCTCGCGGAACCAATGGGTCGGTATTCACATAATTGCCCGATTTCCTTACGGTAGTATCGCCTCTTCGAATCCAGCGGCTCGCCGGCCGTTTCCTTCTTTTTTTCTTCCTCCAGTTTGAAGGTCAGGCTGCTGTAAACCTTGTTCATGCGAATGAGGTGTCTCAAGGTCTGATCAATGATGTATTTGAGGGTCGAAGGCATCTGCTGGTATTCGGTCGTGAGCCTGGCCGGATGCCAGATCTCCAGTTTTGAATTCTCGACAGCCCGGGCCGATGCGGTCCGGGGTTCGATGGCCCCGTAAAGGAAAACCATCTCCCCAATGACCTCACCCGGTCCTATGGTGGCCAGCTTGATTTCGCGGCCGTTCGACTGCGTGAATATCTCTACCTTTCCCTTAAGGAGCTTGTAGATGGATATTCCGTAGTCGCCTTCCTTAATGACCAGTTCGCCCTTTTTATAATTTAACTGCATGATCGGGGGTATTTTATTTTTAACGTTTGTCATGACAGATTACTTCCCCCTAATTAAATTAAATATTTTTTTAGACGGAGACGGCCTTTCCACCCAGCATCTTGTGCACAGGCGGCTAGAATAATAATTTTAGACCATTAAATCAAGTCTTAGTTTGAATCCCCAAGACAGGTTGCCTTTATTAATTTCGAGCCGCTGACCCGGTGAAAAGGTACCGGACTAGGGCCACATGGTCCTTCAGGCAACCAGGTCCTGACAACCTTTGATCTTTTAGAAGCTTCTAGAAGCTTCCGAAGCAAATACCCTTGACAAGCAAACGTAGATACGCGTCTCGCCGGGTCTGTCCAGGGTAAAAGCGACGGACTCGCGATAATATTCAATTGATATTATTATAAATTCTTACTGCGGGGCCGCTCGCCCCAAAGCAATCTAAACCTTGTCAATTAATGGGTCCTGGAACACTGAAGCAGGTTCTTTATGGCGAAACCGAATCTGCCCTTAGTCTGGCAGGATGAGGTCTCGGCCGTCAAAGCGAATCACATGGATTTTTTCGGCTGTCAAGGCGCCGAGGATTCTATCTAAAAGGGTCAGATTGAAGATCGCGATCTTCTGGTAAGGGTCCAGAAGGTTCAGGTTCTCGGACAGCTTCCCGGTTTTAAAATTGAAAATATAGACCATGCTTTCGGCATACTTGAGGATGCGGCCCACGCCGGAGCTCTTGGTGCCAAAAGGTTCATCCGCTATGAGTGAAACCCTGATGCCTCTGGCGCCAAAATACTCCCGAAGAAAGGCAAAGTGGATGTTCCAGAGGTTGTCCCCGGGCCGGACAATGTAAATCCCATAATAGCTCTCGGAACGCTTAGTTGGAGCGGCTTTTTGACCCGGGGTGACTTGTTGATCCAGGGTGACTTTTTGACCTGGGGTGACTTTTTGATCCGGAAGGCCTTCCCGCGCCTCAGACAAGCGTGTAGGGGCGGGCTCTTTGGACTTAAAAGGACGCTTGAGAGTTTTTTTAAGTGAAGAAACGAGTGACTTGGGGCCCTGTTCTATATCTTCTTCCACGATTTCAGGGTGGCGGAGGAGTGGTTTGACTGATTCAGGCCTCTGATTTATGTCTTGTTCCGCGATCTTTGGTCGGCGGAGGAGGGATTGCTTGGTCGGGGTTTCACCCTTTTTCTGGGCCTCGATTTCAGTCAGAATCTGGTTGAGCGGGATGACCTTCTTTCCTACCCGGATCATCTCCCCGGACTTGACGACCATATCCACACTCTTATCCAGCCCGAACATTTTCTTTCGCTCTTCGACCAGCGCTTTCAGGTCCTTGTCCGCTTTTTTTTCTATCTTGTCATAATCAATGATCGGAGCCGGTTTGGGTTTGACGGCCTGCTCCTGTATTTTTTGTTTTTCGGGCGGGGGTGGCTGCCGCCCGGTCCAGGGGTACCACTGGTAATAATGGTTAAGCAGGAGAAGCGCCAGGATCAGTACAACCAGGACCGGGATAACCCACAGCCATTTGCGGCCTTCCCAGGAGGGACGCGGAAGATTTTCAGTTGGCTTGTCCATTCTGAATTCAGCCCCTCTTTTTTTTGGCTTTAAGAGAGGGAAACACAACCGAGCCGCGACCGGTCATCGGCTCAGTCTGGACCGGTCATTATTATATACTAGTTGCTGGAGGAGACAATAGAAAAATCAGCATCAAGGTTAAAAAAGCCGTAGGCCGGGCCTGAACAAAGGCTGACTCCTTTGGCGCATCACGGCTGCTGGCGCGGCAGCCTGAATTCAACGGCGGTTCCTTTTCCTTCCCTGGCCGTGACCCTGATCTCGCCGTCGTGGTCCTCGATAATTTTCTTGGCCATGGCCAGACCCAGGCCCAGGGCGCCTTTCTTGGTGGAAAAAAAGGGGTTGAAGACGTGGCTCAGGTCTTCTTTCTTGATGCCAAACCCGTAATCAATGCAGCGAAAGAGGAGGTGGTCCCTGTCTATTTCAGTGGAAATGGCTGTTTTGCCTCCCCGCGGCATGGATTCGATGGCGTTTTTAATAATATTCAGACAGGCCTGCTTGATGAGGTAAGGGTCGAACAGGGCCGGCGGTATATCCGGTTCCTGGGAGAGATGCACCTCGACTCCAGCCTTTTCCCGATCCGGGCGGAGCAGTTCCACGGAATCGCGCACAATCTGGTTGAAATCGGCCAGTTCCACATTGATTTCCAGCGGCCGGGTCATGTCCCAGATATTATGCAGGACCGCTTCCAGGCGCCGAGCCTCCTCGACGATGATTCGGGTCCGGCGCAGGCAATCCTCACCCTTCAGGCAGTCCATGGTGATCAGGCGCTGTGTGTAACCGCCCAAGGACATAAGGGGGTTGCGTATTTCATGGGCGATATAAGTGGCCATCTCTTCCACCGCGGCCAATCTCTGAGCGTGAGTTTCCTTCCGAATCAGGCTCAGCCGCGCCTCACCCAGTCCAATCAAATCCCATATGATTCTGGCCGTCCGATGATCCATCAAGGAAACCTGGGGAGGCAGCTCCTTCCGCAGGGCCTGACACACCTCCTGCTTGCCGGTCAACTCGATGACGATCTCCAGGCCTTCCATGCCGATCATCTCACGATAATCCGTAAAGACCTGAATGCCCTTCTGCCTGGCATATTCCATTCCCGGGGCTTCAGGGTTCACGTCCGCCACGGCCGCAATCTCCAGGACCATCCCCTTCTCATGATCGTTATCAAGAGCTTCAAGAGCTTTGAGCAGCTGTTTGAAGGCCCGGCCGCCTCCGACAACGGCCACCTTCCCCTGGTTTTCACTACCGCTCAAAATCCGCTCGCCCCCTGTTTCAGATAAAGACTTTCAGGATGGAATAATGAGGAACGGCTCACGCCTGTCCGCTCTCTGGCAGACTAATACCCTGAAATTGTGCATATTAATCTTGACGGATTCTACGCATAAATATATTATCTTAACAAAAGTGTATTATACTTTTATTGGCAGCGTCAACATCTTAATCCAGAAGAGTGAGAATCATGATCGCCGAGGAAATAAATCCTGAAGGCATTAGCTCAGCCGAAATCATCGTCAGCATTCCTTCGTATAATGAAGCCGAAGGCATCGGCTTTCCCACCATCAAGGCCGGTGAAGGGCTGATCGAGTTTTTTGGCGATAAAAAATCAGTGATCATTAACTGTGACAACCATTCAACAGATGGCACCAGGGATGTTTTTTTAAACACACCCACCAAGGTGCCGAAAATTTATATCAGTACCCCGGAGGGTGTTAAAGGCAAAGGTAATAATTTTAAAAACCTGTTTCAAAAAGCGATCGAACTTAAAGCCGACTCGATCATCGTGGTTGACGCCGACTTAAAAAGCATCACTCCCCTCTGGATCAAGCGTCTGGGCGATCCCCTGACGCAGGATTTTGGGTACGTGGCGCCGCTCTATGTTCGCCACAAGTATGATGGCACCATCACCAATGCCATCGCTTACCCCATAACAAGGGCCCTCTATGGACGCCGCGTCCGGCAGCCCATTGGCGGTGACTTTGGATTTTCAGGTAAGCTGGCAGGAATTTACTCCTCCTCTGATACCTGGAACCAAGCCGTTTCACAGTTCGGTATTGATATCTGGATGACCACCCTGGCCATGAACAACGGTATCCCCACCTGTCAGACCTTCATGGGCCGGCCCAAGATCCACAAGCCCAAGGACCCCAGCTCTGACCTGGGACCGATGTTCCGGCAGGTGGTTGGCACCATCTTTGAAATGATGATATCCTTGGCTGAATTCTGGAAGGCGGTCAAATGGAGCAAACCGACTGCCATCTTCGGCTTCGGCCTGGGTGAGGTGGAGCTGCCGCCGCCGGTTCACGTTGACCGAGAAAAGCTGTATCAAAACTTTATCAACGGGTTTGACAAAAACTATGACTTGTGGCGAGAGGCCCTTTCGAAGCCAATCCTAGACAAGCTCGATGAAATTAGAAGCCTCAATGAGGATAAATTTGACTTCCCCACCCACGTCTGGGTCAAGGTTCTGTATGACACGGCTATCGCCTATAAGAACGCGGTCGGCGGTGACTTCGATGCCTTACTGGATGCCCTCATCCCGCTCTACTATGGCAAAACCCTGTCCTTTGTGAAAAAAACCGAAAGAATGTCCATCCAGGAAGCTGAAGAATTCATTGAAAACGAAGCCCTGGTCTTTGAAGAGACAAAACCTTATCTTGTTGAAAATTGGCCTGACTAGACGTAAACATTGGAGGTTTCAGCATGCCGGAAAACACTACAAAAAAAATCCTCATCGTTGACGATGAAGAACATATCCGTTTTCTTTATTCCGAAGAGCTCAGCGATGAAGGCTACGAAGTCGTTACAACGGAAAGTGGTTACAAGCTTTTAGAAAAAATTGAGCACGAAAAACCTGACCTGGTGGTCCTTGATATCAAGATGATTGACTATAACGGGCTGGATCTCCTCCAAGAAATCCGGAACAAGTATTACAGCCTGCCCGTCATTCTTTGCACGGCCTATGACACCTTCAAGGAGGATATAAAATCCATTGCCGCGGATCACTATGTCATCAAATCGTTTGACCTCACGGAGTTGAAAAGCAAGATAGTCACCGCCCTCGAGGCTCATATCCCCGGGACGTGACTCCTTCCGGACGCTCCCTTTTATACGCCGCACCTCGGGCCGATGGCCCCAAACCAACGAAGGCGGCAGTTTTAACCGACCATGATTTTACTGCGCTGTGAGATTGAAGAACAGGAGCGACTCACCCTGGCCCCTTACGCGGCCCGGGCGGCTGAAACGCGGGGCCGACTCGTTTTTGAACCCGAATGCGAACTCAGAACCGCTTTTCAGCGGGACCGCGACCGCATTACACACAGCAAGGCCTTCCGGCGCCTGAAACATAAAACTCAGGTCTTCCTGGCCCCGACCGGCGATCATTACCGCACCCGGCTGACCCATACCCTGGAAGTGGCCCAGATCGCGCGCACCATCAGCCGGGCTCTACGGCTGAATGAAGACCTGACCGAGGCCATCAGCCTGGGGCATGACCTCGGACACACCCCTTTTGGTCACGCCGGCGAAGAGGTGCTCAATGAAATCTTTCCCAACGGGTTTTCACATCACCAACACGGCTTGCGGGTCACAGACCACCTTGAAAAAAACGGAAAAGGCCTCAACCTGACCGCTGAAGTACGAGACGGAATCGTAAAACACTCCAAAGGCAAAAGCCCTATCTTCTCTCCAGACCCGGACGAAATGGCCTTTACAGTCGAAGGCCGTGTCGTCAGAATCGCCGATATCATCGCTTACACCACGCACGATATCGAGGACGCCCTGAGAGGCGGTGTGATCAAGGAAACCGATATCCCGCCTGAATGTATTAAAATCCTGGGAAACAGGACCTCGGTCCGCATCAACACCATGGTGCTCGACCTGGTCAGAAACACACGGATCAACGGCCAGGAGATCGAGCTGGGCTTTTCCTCCAGTGTTGGACAAGCCATAAATATTCTTAGAGATTTTCTTTTTGATTATGTGTATGACGTGAATCGTATCCACAAAGACTTCACACGCAGCGCCAAAGTTGTCAGCGAACTTTATGAAATATTTATGTCTGAAAAGGATTTTTTCACACAAGAGATCGGCCCCTGGCCTGAGAATGAGGTTCAAAGGGCCCGGGAGGTGTGCGACTTCATTGCTGGCATGACTGACCGCTACGCCCTGGACCTATACCAGCATATCTTCCTTCCCAAACCATGGGCAATTTATTAGGCTCATTCCATGATTCATGCAGCCGGAAAAATCCCACCTTTGTCTGGGGAAAGCCTTAAAAAGTTTATCTGTTTATTAATGAGGTTATAATATTGGACAAAGGTCAGTAGGGCTTAAGAATCCCCCTTTTCTAAAGGGGGACTGAGGGGGATTTCTTTGAACCGGCGAACAAAGTCAGCACTGTAATGCGCCTTGGATTTCACATTCCCATTCGAGGCGGGCTGGTGGCGGCCGTTGAACGGGGTGTGCGCATTGGCTGTGAAGCCATGCAGATATTTTCACGCAGCCCCAGGGCCTGGAAAGGCAAGCCCCTTGACCCGCAGGAGGTAACCGCCTTTCGCCGCGCCCGTGAGGAAGCCGGGCTTGCGCCCCTGGCGATCCATCTGCCTTACCTGCCCAACCTTGCCACCCATATACCTGAACTTCTTGAGAAATCCATTCGAGTACTGTCTGAAGAGATGATCCGGGCCGATCAGCTTGGTGCAGATTTCCTGGTGGCGCACCCCGGCCATGTAGCGCCAGGCAAGTCACGGGAAAAAGCCGTTATCAGGGTGGGGCAAAGCGTGGCTCAAGCCCTGGCTGAGCTTGATGAGAATGTGAAGGTAACCTTTCTCCTTGAAAACACGAGCGGCCAGAAGGGTGAGCTGGGAGACAGCCTGCCTGAACTGGCCCGGATACATGAGGCCATTAAGGCTGAAGCAGAAAGGGAACTTCACATCGGCATCTGCCTGGACACCGCCCATGCCTGGGGCGCGGGCTACAACCTGGCCCGGCCGCGCGGCCAGGAGGAGATGCTGGCTGAGTTCGACCGCGTCCTGGGCCTGGACCGCCTGGCCCTGATCCACCTCAATGACTCTCTGGTACCCCTGGGTTCCCTTCGCGACCGGCACGGCCCCATCGGTCTGGGACAGATCGGGGCGCGAGGCCTGGCCCGGCTGGTCCGGCATCCGGCCCTGAACCACCTGGCCGGACTCATGGAAACCCCGCGCGAAAGCGAAGCAAACGACCTCATCAACATGAAAAGGGTTAAAAGGTGGCGGGGGTATGGGAAGTTGTAGGATTACTTCTTCGGCTTCATGTATTTTAGATTTGATCTAACTTCAGGCCCTTACAAAGAAATTTTTATTTCTATCATCGATAGATAATACAATATCTTGTTATTATTTAATCTTTAACCACTATATCTTGTGTTAGTTTTTTCTTGACCTTCAAGTTCTTCTGGCTTATACTCCATCATATAGAAGACTATAGCCTTTATTATTCTTTTAAGTTTACGATTTATTTTTCGACTAACATAATTTAATTTCAAAAAAGAATTATGTCTGAAGCCTCCGCCCGAAAGAAAATTACAGCTGCAACTCGGATACCGAATTACGAACGCTTGGCACTTCATAGCCGATATTCAAGCAAGCTCATAACCAATCCAGAGCTTACTCGTGCATTAGTGTCCTTCCAGGCCAATAAAAATTCCCCATTTTATCGCTGGCTTAAATACAAAGAAGCCTTTTCTTCTGATTTTGTCAAATATATATTACAAAAATTTCCTACAATTGCGAACTCACCCCCTCGAGTGTTGGATCCTTTTGCTGGTGTGGGCACTACTTTAACGATAGCGGTTAGAATGGGATGTAAAGCAATTGGCATTGAGCTTTTACCAGTTGGAACCACCGCAATTCGAGCACGGTTGATAGCCGAAAAAGTTAATTTAAAATCATTTGAGTATTATTTAAAGAAGTTAGAAGAATTACCTTTTGATACACACCGATCCAATGGTTATCAATTTCCTCATTTGCGTATTACCAAGAATGCTTTTCCTAAACAGACTGAGAAAGCCTTTTCTGCCTATAGCGCATTCCTGGAAGAAATTGATAGGGATGATGTACGATCTTTATTCTTTTTTGCCTGGCTCTCCATTCTCGAAGAAGTTAGCTACACTAGAAAGGATGGGCAATATCTTCGATGGGATTTTCGCTCAAACCGGCGTTTAGAATCAAAATTTAACAAAGGAACCATTCCTGACTTACGATCATCAATTCTAAACAAATTATATCTAATGCATGAAGATATAAAAAGAAGAAAAAAGCGGATAGATTTTCGAAAGATGAAAATTATAGATGGTTCTTGTCTTACTGAATTACCTAAATTACCAGATGCATCTATTGATTTAATTATTACTTCCCCTCCTTATTGTAACCGCTATGATTATACTCGAACCTATGCACTCGAATTAGCCTTTCTTGGTTACACCGATGACGGCATCAAAAAATTGCGACAAACACTTCTTTCTGCCACAGTAGAAAACAAAACCAAGCGCAAACAATTAGCTGAAGAATATAACTCAATGAACAGAATGAATCATTATAATTCTGCTCTCAATACATTCTATAACCAGAAAGCATTACAAGAAATTTTGAATCTGCTTAATACCGCTCGGGAAAAAAGAAGATTGAATAATAACAACATACCCAACATGGTAGAGAATTATTTTTTTGAAATGAACTTGGTTATCCAAGAACTTGGACGAATTCTTGCTCCAAACGGTCATGTGATTATGGTCAATGACAATGTCCAGTATTACGGAGAAGAAATACCAGTAGACTTAATTCTTTCGGATTTTGCTACTAGTGCAGGTCTTTCCGTTGAAATGATTTGGGTTTTACAAAAGGGCAAAGGTAACAGCAGTCAGCAAATGGGTAATCATGGGAGAAATGAACTAAGAAAATGTACTTATATTTGGTCGAAATAAAATCATGACCAATACCTATACTGAAAAACTTCGCCTTGTTAAATCACTTTTAATTGTAACCTCCCTCCAAAAGAGAAAAGATTTAAAAGCTATCAACCTTATTCAGGAATATGGGAAAGAGCTTCATTGGAAGCCTCTAGAACACTTGCTAATTGAGCAGCAGATTTGGAAATATGCTGTTGAGAACAAGGATTATGACCCAAAATTTGTATTTTGTCATCCTAACATCCTTTTATCCCACCCTACCACAAGCTTATATTATCGGGGTCTATGTGGACTGTCTATAAAAGCAGCAAAGGATTATTTTGGCAGCGTTGAAAACCTTGAAGCGGGCAATCCAAGAGCCAGAATAGATAACGATAAAGCTCTTAAAATGGCTAGAACTTACAATGCTTTTATTTGTTCTATCGTGAAAAATTCAACAGACTGGACTCTTGAAAATGGCACTAGAACAATAATTGCAACGCTTGGTATCTCGATTGATGGTGCAATGCGAAATAAAATAGGAACGATTGCTGAAGAGCGGATCAATACCCTTATCCTTGAGTGGCTTATCGATCATGATCTAATTACAGACCCAAAACTTACAAAAGAGGATATTTATGAAAACATTCCGAATTTATGTACGCTTCGAGGTGACGTAGCCATGCGGTTCGGCTCGGAACCGGATATATCTTTTAAGAAGGATAATGATCTACTAGCGGTTGTAGAAATAAAGGGCGGAATTGATCCTGCTGGTGCATTAGAACGTTATGGAGCTGCGACAAAGAGCTTTCAACATGCGGTTGGGGTAAGCGTTCGTTGCAGAAATTATTACCTTGGTGCCGTCTTCACCTCTGAATTGGAGCGGCGTATAAGTCAGGATCGTTTAGTTGAACGGTTTTTTGACATTGTACAGATATTGGATGATTCAACGACTCGAGAAGAGTTCCTTAGAGAACTTTTCCATCATACACTTCGGTTAATCTAGGGCTAATTTTATCTTCGAATATAAGCTTCATTTGTGGTAATTTTAATTTTGGAAAAAATTGAATATGGTAAACTGCACCGTGTATGTTTTTATTAGCATCTTAAAATAGAATTCTCTTTGACGATTTATAACGGAAGTTCACCCCGATCAAATTGAATAAAGCTAATAATAACGGGTAATTAGTGCCGAAATGGCCTGATAATTGTAGGCATGTAATAAATGATTACATCACACAATA
>JAFDHD010000061.1 GCA_019308995.1 Deltaproteobacteria bacterium
ATGGCCGAATTGTACTAAAATTGAGGTCAAATCGATCACGATATTTAGGTAATTTAACATATTGAATTTATGTAATTAATAGCGCTTGTGAAAAAAAACACCCGGACACTAGTGGCTTAACATATAATCTAAAAATAGCCCAATTTGGGGTTTATTTTTTTTCGCCGGATTTTTCACAAGCGCTCAATCTCGCCGGAAATTTCCGTATTTGATGATTAATATTAATAAGTTATATCAAAATTCCCGGTTTTGTGTAAAATGGGATTAGGAAAAGTGTCAAAAAAGTATCATTTATAACAGGCTCAATAGGGCAAATCCTATAAAAGTAAATGGCCGCAAGTAATTGTTTTTTCGGTTAATCCCTCTTATTTCCACAAATTCCCACGAAATTTAAAGAACTATAATTTAATATCACCCCCCCCTTCCTAATCCCATTTTACAATTTACAAGAGGTAAAAAGACGGCCCAAATCTTGGTGACTTATTGGTGACTTAAAGAAAAAGGAGTTACAATAAAAAATTGTAACTCCTTGAAATTACTGGAGCCGGCGATGGGAATCGAACCCGCGACCTGCTGATTACGAATCAGCTGCTCTACCGCTGAGCTACGCCGGCCTGAAAATCAGGTTTACTATAATGCAAAGCTTCACGCATGACAAGATTCCCTGCTTCTGCCTTTTAGTTTATCCTTCCATACATAGCTGTTTTTACTAGAATTACAGCTCAGGTCCGGGTTGACTCTCATGGGCGACTTCAGAACGGGAGAGGGACGTTGGTCAGGAGGTACTTCAGGTCGTCGTCAGTGAACCTTAAGCCCAGACCGAGGAAGAAGGAACTGCGGTTCTTGTTGGCAAAGTCATCGTAACCCGCGTTTAAGTAAAAAAATTTGAGAAACTCATAGGAGGCGGAGAATTTGAGGTGCACATTGTCCGTCTCCCGGCTGAAGTCGAAAATTTCAAAGGTGAGCCGCAGATCGTCATCCAGCAGGTAGTAGTCTGTTCCGAATCCAGCCCGCGATTCAAATAATCCGGCCCTGATCGTTAGGTCGTAATACCGCTTGGCAATCTGGGCGTTGAATTTCAAACCGAATTGATCCCAGGACTCGGTCGTGGTAGTGGCCGAAGCCCCGGGGGCAGGACCGGTAATCGTAGTGATTTCCTTGGAGTAGACCCCTTCAGGATCATCCACCAGACCGATGAGGTAGTATTTATCCTCACGGGGCTGGATGCGGAGGTTCAGGTAGCTCTTGGCCTTTGAAGTATTGAAGAAGTAGTCGCTGTGGTAATCCACAGTGAGTTTGATGGTATCCACCTTGGTAATAACTTCATTCAGTCCGGAGAGGGCCTCATCAACCCTGTCCATGGTCGTCTCATCGTTAATGAGCCGGCCGATGGTTCCCTGTCCCTGATTTATTTTCTCGGTGATGTCTTTGAGTGAGGCCATGGTCTGGGAGATATTCTGGCTGGTTTCACCTTCAGTGATCAATGCGCCCAGGGTACCCTCGCCCCGGTTTATTTTGTCTATGACTTCATTTAAAGAGGCCAGGGTTTGGTTAAGAGTTTTAATGACTGTATCTTCATTGATCAGCTGACCCAGGGTTCCGGTACCCTGGCTGATCTTTTCGCTGATTTCCCGCACCGCGGTTATAGTATGAGCCAGTTGTTCTGAAGTCTGGCTGAGATTTGCCAGTATGGACTTGATCTCTTCCTTATTATCAGAGGAGATGTTCTGGATATCCTTGGAAAAGGCAGTCAGGTTTTCGATGAGCAGACTCAAGCTTTCTCTGTTTTCTGAAATCATCGTAGAAAGAGTCTCGCTCATCTCACTTAAATTATTCAAGATTTCACGCATGTTGGCCGTGCCTTCAGTTCCACCGAAAACGTCATTGAGTGATTTTGTGACCTGTCTGATATCATCTGAAATCTCGCTTATCTTCATCATAAGCTGGTCCATGTCCGCGGGCGCAGTGGTCCGGACGAGTTGATCCCCGTCCTTAAGAAGCGGAGCGCCGGTTAAGCCGGGTATGATCTCAATATACTTGTCTCCGAGCACACCAGCCGTCCTGATGATGGCTCGGCTGTCCACCCGCAGTTCCAGATCAGACCTGATGAACATGGTGACCAGAGCACGGCCTTGTTTTAATGAGATGCTTTCAACCGTTCCAATTTCGATTCCGGCTATTTCCACTGGAACGCCTTTTTTTAGTCCCGAGGCTGTATCAAATATGGCAGAGATGAGCATGCCCTTTTCCTTGCTAATCTGGAACTGGCCGAGCTTCAGGGTCATATATCCCAGCAGGAAGATTCCTATCAGGACCAGTATTCCAACCTTGGCTTCTGTTGAAAATTTAAACATTTTTTCTCCCGGGCTTCAGTCTCCCAGTATCATCGGCCCTTCGCCTTCTCCTTTCAAGAACTGCTGGACGACCGGATTATCACTGGCCTGGATTTCTTCGGGTGTCCCATAAACCACGATCTGACCCTCATAGATCATAGCTACTTTGTGCGCGGTGCGCAAGGTGGCTGGAATGTCGTGGCTGATAACGATGCTCGTTACATTGGTGCGCTCCTGGGTCTGAATGATGAGGTCGTCAATGACTTCCGCCATGATCGGGTCGAGGCCGGTGGTCGGTTCATCAAAAAGCAGAATCTCAGGTTCGAGGATAATGGCCCGGGCCAGTCCGGTTCTCTTGCGCATGCCACCGGAAATCTCGGTGGGCATCTTATTTTCAACGTCTTTCAAGCCGACCATGGCCATCTTCTGTTGGACCAGCTCCTTGATTTCCCTTTCTTTGAGCCGCGTATGGGTTTGCAGGGGGAAGGCGATGTTTCCCTCGATGGTCAGGGAATCGAAAAGGGCTGCATTTTGAAAAAGCATACCAAAGCGTTGCCGGATTCGATTCAGGCTGTGCTCTCCGAGAGGCGCGATATCCTGTCCCTCGATCAGGATTTGACCGCGGTCAGGTTTGAGCAGGCCGATGATGAGCTTAATCAGCACACTCTTTCCACCACCGGAGCGCCCGATGACAAAGGTAATCTTGCCTTGTGCAATATTCAGGTTAAGGCCTTTGAGAACCGAGACATCTCCAAAGGATTTGTGAAGGTCAATGATCTGGATGATGGGTTCGGCCACGGCACTCCCTAAAACATGATCGCCGTCATGACGTAATCGCTGGCCAGGATGAGGATGGAGGCCATGACTACGGCTTCGGTCGTGGACTTCCCGACCCCTTCCGCGCCGCCAGTGGTATAGAATCCCTTGTAGCACCCGATCAAGGTCAGAATCAGCCCGAAGACGGCAGACTTGATGAGCCCGTTGAAGACATCGGAGACATCCAGGTACTCCACGATATTATTTATAAATATACCTCGATTGATATCGAGCAGTCCGACTCCAACCAGAAACCCGCCCACAATGCCCATTACATTGGAAATAACCGTCAGAATGGGCAGCATGACCACCCCGGCCAGAACACGAGGCACCACCAGGAATTTGACCGGATTGGCCGCCATGACATACAGGGCGTCAATCTGTTCAGTGACTCTCATGGTGCCCAGCTCTGCGGCAATGGCCGATCCGGCCCGGCCGGCGACCATGAGCGCGGTCAGGACCGGACCCAACTCCCGGGCCATAGCAATCGCCAGGGTCGCGCTCACCAGGCTCTCGGCCCTGAACATGGAAAAGCCGTAAAAGATTTGAATGGTCATGACCGCACCGGTGAACGAACCTGTCAGGATCACCACAAACAGCGATTTGACACCCACAAACTCCATTTGTTTGAAGATCGCTCTGATTCTCAAAGGGGGGCGGAAGATCCAGATGAGGGTATTGATGACAAAGAGCATGAGCTGACCCATCTGCTCAATAACCTTGATGATGGACCCGCCTAGAATCTCAAGAAATTTTATCACCGTCTCCTTACTTGGTTGTCATGACGTATACACCGTCCCAATTCTTAGGCGGCGAATTTTTTTTCAGTTCGATGACTCTCTGCAAAAAGAGCTGAGCCGGCCCGTCATCAGGGTACAGGGCGTTTATTTGGCTGAAAATTTTTCTGCCAAGGTCCCACTGCTGACTCTGGTAAGCCTTAAGCCCTCGAGAAAAAGCCTTTACCAACTCGGCCTTTTCCTGTGGGATCTGGCTGTTTTCCCCGATAAGTTCGTAAATACGAACCGGTTGAGTTTTACCTTTGACGGTAACCAGATCCAGTTCCCGGCAGAGCATCACATCCTTGACGCGCTCGTAGGTCGCTTGGCTGATGATAATATTGGTTCCGTACTCCTTGCTGGCGCCTTCGAGCCGGGAACCCAGATTAACCTCGTCCCCGATGACCGTGTAATCGAACCGGGTTTCTGACCCTATGTTGCCCACCACCATCTCGCCGGTATTCAAGCCAATGCGGATATCTACACGCGGAATGGCCGGGTTTTCCTCGGCCCACTTCAGGCGTAGTTTTTCCAGTTCGGCCATCATATCCAGACTGGTGCGGCACGCCTGTAAGGGATGATCTGGCAGGTCCAGCGGCGCACCCCAAATTGCCATGACAGCATCTCCTTCGTACTTATCCAGAAGGCCGTCATACTTGAAGACAAGGTCGGTCATGGCCGTCAGGTATTCATTGAGCAGGTGAACCAGGGCCTCGGGGTCCATATTTTCTGAAATGGTTGTAAAGCCCTTAATATCGGAAAAAAGTACTGTCAGGACCTTCTTCTCTCCCCCCAGTTTCAACATATCCGGGTTCTTGAGCACCTCATTAACCACCGAGGGATGGAGATAGGTTTGAAAGGCCCCTTTGATCTTTCTCTTTTCTCGCTCTTCGGTGATGTAACGGAAGGCCGTTATTCCGGTGTAAATCGCGATGATGGTTATAGTGGGGAAAATCAGGTTGAGCCACATGCCATTTTTAAAAAACAGGTAATTAACTCCGCCTTGGGCCATCAAAAAGCCTAAGGCGAAAATGACCCCGACCACAGCCGATATCCTTGGCAATACCAGCGCCAGAATGACGCCGGCTATAATCATAACTACCAGATCCAGGCCACCGGCCCATGTCGGGCGGATCAGAAAATCATGCCTCAGGATGCTGTCTATCACATTGGCATGGACCTCCAGGCCGGGGTAGCTGGTTTCAAAGGGAGTGGTTCGCATGTCGAAGATACCCACTGCAGTGGCTCCGGCCAGAACGATCTTATCCTTGAAGGTTCCAGGTTTGAAGCGTTTGGCCAGGACGTCTGACATGGAATAGTGAGGAAAGGTGTAACTGGGACCGCGATAGTTGACCAGAAATCGCCCCAGCTCATCAGTGGGTAGTTCATACGTGCCTACTTTGACATTTTCCACACCTAGCTCGCTCACATAAGTGGAAGCCGGTATGCCATTAAGATAGAAACGCAGGGTCTGCAATGAAAGCGGGAGATAATATCTGTCGTGCAGCCGGATGACCATCGGAATCCAGCGCACCGTACCGTCAATGTCCTGGAACATGTTCATATATCCGGAAGAAACAGCGGCCTGGCTCATGACGGGAATATTGGCCACGGGCATGAAGGCCTGGGCTATTTCCTTCTGGTCCAACTCCACATTGGAACTGGAAAGCCGGGCAAAGGTATAATGGGCGTTTTTCAACTGCTCCACCTGAGCTATAATCTGATCCGGTGTGATATGGGCCACGGTCTTGTCTCTCTCGATGCGGAGAAAGTAACCCAGGACCACCGGAACCCTCGCTTTTTCAATGGTCTGAGCCAGAATGAGGTCGTTGTCGGCCAGCTCAAGTTCCCTGGCGAGAAACCCGGACACTTTCTTATTTATGACTCCCTGGCGCTCGATTTCCTTGGTAAGGCGGTGGATAAGCTCGATATTGGTGTTTTGATCAGGTTCGCTAAAAACGATATCAAACCCGATGACCCTGGCGCCGTCTTCATCCAAGATCTTTATCACCTCGGCAATCTTGGATCGAGGCCAGGGCCAGCGCCCGATCTCATCCAGGCTCTTTTCATCCACCACCACCAGGACCACCTCCGGGCCGGGCTGAACGGGACCGCGGAGCCTGAATCTGAAGTCCCTGGCCTTGAGCTCCATGATTTCAAGGTATTCAAACCCAAGCATGTAAACCAGTATCAGGACCACGACCATAAGCAGACTCAAGGTCATGGAGTTCAATTTAAGAATATTTCTAAATTTATTCATTATCTAAGTTTTTTCGGTCTCAAAGAAGGGCTTTCCTGTTTGGGCATTGACAGGACGGGTAACGGGTTGTTATTCTTTTTGCAGATCGGCCCCTTGGGCGGAAATGAGTCCGTTTTATTACTCCTCTGACATGATACTGATAATTTTAGAAACTTAAATTATTTATAGCAAATATTTCAAATTGTTTCAACAAGATTTCCTTTGAGAGTACGCGGCCGGTTCAAAGAAAAAAGATGAGGTATTTCAAGACATGAATAGAGTTTTAACCATAGCCGGTTCTGACTCCGGGGGCGGGGCCGGCATCCAGGCGGACCTCAAGACCATAACCGTGCTCGGCGCTTACGGACTTTCTGTGATTACCGCCCTTACCGCGCAAAACACCCTGCGTGTTGAGGCCATTCATGAAGTCCGACCTGACTTTGTCGGTACCCAGCTCGACGCCGTCCTCTCCGACATCGGGGCGGACGCGGCCAAGACCGGCATGCTGGCCAATACGGAAGTAGTGCAGATAGTGGCGGCCAAGCTAAAGCAGTACCAGGTTCCCAATCTGGTGGTGGACCCGGTTATGGTGGCTAAAAGTGGTGACTCGCTCCTGACCGCTGACGCTGAAGGCGCCCTGGTGCGGGATTTGCTCCCTCTGGCCGCGGTCCTGACCCCAAATCTGCCTGAAGCGGGAATTATCCTGGAGCAGGAAGTCAGGACCCTCGAGGATATGGCCGCGGCCGCCCGCGCTCTTAAGGCCATGGGGCCTGAGGCGGTCTTGATCAAAGGCGGACACTTATCAGGCCCGGCCACTGATCTGCTTTTCGATGGCCAGAAGATGCGAGAGTACTCTGTGCCTCGCCTGGATTCCCCAAACACCCATGGCACCGGCTGCACCTTTTCCGCGGCCCTGGCTACTTTTCTGGGCGAGGGCCAAGCCCTGCACGAAGCCGTGGCCCGGGCCAAGGAATATATCACCGAGGCCATCAGGCTGGCCCGGCCCGTGGGCCATGGTCACGGCCCGACCAACCATTTCGCCCCGCTGGAAAAGCAGGCTGTGTTGAGAAGCCTCGAGGAAGCTTTTAAGACGCTGTCTCAAGCCGAGGCCGGTCCCCTTGTACCCGAAGTTCAGGCGAATATGGGCTTCGCTCTCCCGGGAGCCAGGGATACGGCCGATGTGGCCGCCTTTCCGGGGCGCATTGTACGCCTTGGCTCCAGGGTGGCTACGGTGAGCGGTCCCTGTTTTGGAGCGTCACGACACGTGGCCCGGATCATTCTCACGACCATGAGGACTGACCCTGAGATACGCTCGGCGCTGAACATCCGGTATGATGAAGGTTTTCTGGAAAGAGCCCGGGAACAGGGCTTCAGGGTCGAGAGCTTTGATCGGGCCGACGAGCCGCCTGAAACCAAGGCCCAAGAAGGCTCAACCCTGGCATGGGGCGTGGATGACACCATTGAACGAACCGGCGTGGTGCCTGACCTGATCTTTGACCGGGGCGAGGTGGGCAAAGAGCCGATGATTCGTATTCTAGGGCCGAATCCTTCCACTGTGGTGGCCAGGGCGCTCAGTCTTCTGCCTCAGGAAAACAAGGTGGCAGGATAAACGCTGTAAGTTTTTTCAGGGGGGAACTTTTTGGAAAAAGGTCCCCTCAGATTCTCAAGGCTCCTGCATTTCCCGCCAGAATCGGACTACAGCCCAGGTCGGATCTCGGCGGCGGACTTTCTTGTACTGCTCATGATCAAATGAATACGGATACTGGGCCACATAAGTCATAATGGTCTCGTAAGCCCGGATCAGACCCTCTGTTTCCGCCTCTGCCTCTGCCGACTCAGATCGAGGCCGCTTGTCAGGATGGGTCTCCTTCAAACGCTGTTTATATGCGGTCTTTATATCACTCAGACATGCCTCCAGAGGCAGACCTAACGTCCGGCGGGCCTGTTCGATGTCCTCGTAAGATATCATCGGTTTTTACTCAACTTACTGGTGACGGACTTGACTTTCCCTTGAGCCGTGGCCTTTTTATCCCGGCGGTCGTCAAGGGTGATCAAGGTCATGACCCGGGCGGCTCCCGCCTCAAAAGGCAATTCGTGCATCTGAGCGATCAAGGCAAGGATTTCAGGAGCTTCACCCTCAAGAATAGTCCCCATGGGCGTAAGCTGATATTTCACCCCTTTTTCCTCCAGCCATCCGGCCACACGGGCCACAAAAGGACTGAGGCTGGTTGACCCCGTGCCCAACGGGACGATGCTTACCTGAGCAATGGCCATGGTGTTTCTCCTTTGGTGAAATGTCCCTCAAGCATTCTTCTATTAAAACCCAAATCCTATCTAGAGGTCAATGAATCCCCAGTCTAAAGAGGCTGGCTTTCATTGGCAATCATTTTAAGCCCTTTGCATTGTTTCAGGTTTCAGACAAATAACGCATGAAAGTCAAAAAAATTCCAGACAGTTTTACTTTTTGTCGGGGAGTGTTAAAAAAACATGGAGTATCGGTGCAGGAAAAGGTGAACCATTTTTCCCGGAATTTCTTGCCTTTTTTTTGATCTATTGTTCAAGTTAAGGTTATTCTCATCATTTTCATAGTTTTTTCAATAGCTTGTACCATGGCACAAAATGGTCCGGAATTTGCTTCACCTGAAACTAAGATTATTCAGGAGGACACAGTTGGCCGTGATGATTAAAAAGGACTGGCTCACCATTGGTGAAGTCTCAAACCTCACAGGCATCGCCATCCACACCATCCGTTACTGGGAGGGTGAATTTAATAGCTATCTTGCGCCGGTACGGACAAATGGCCGCCAGCGGCGGTATAATGAGCAGACTGTCCGGCAGATTATAGAGATCAAGACCCTGCTCAAAGATGAGAAATACAGCATCGCTGGCGCCCGGCAGGTCCTTGACTCACGAAACGGCGGGAAAGCTTACCTGGTTTCCAGTAAGTAAAACAGTCTGGTGATGTCAGGTTTTTTTTCTAAAAAAGCCCATCAGGCGCGGCTTGAGCTTCCGCTTCGCGTGAGCGGCGGTTGGCCTTGTGGCCTAGCCCCTCCAACTTCCCCCTTCCCCGAATCCGGTGACACAGAATTTTTTCATGGCTGAGGCTCTGGTTGAAGGAGCCAGGGAAAACACGTAACCTCGATCACTGCTAAACTGGCCGGCTAGTATCTACATAAGGATAAGAAGAATGTGAACTCGTCGGAGGTTCTCTCCGCGCTTTAAAACCTCACCGCGATTGAACCCGATTCAAGCTAGAAGGGAATATCGTCGTCGCTGGCCGGTCCGCCCTGGTCAAACTCGCCATAGGTGCTTTCAGGCCCTTGTTCTTTGACCGAACGCGACGCCCCTTCATCAATATCCGTCGCTCTTGCGCCTTGGGGCGTGGGTCCAAGCATCTTCATAGTCTGGGCGACAATCTCGGTGGTCCAGCGCTTGTTTCCGTCCCGGTCTTCCCAGTCTCTGGTCTGGATACGGCCTTCGATATAGACCTGCTTACCTTTGGCCAGATACTCACCGCAGATCTCAGCCAACCGGCCAAAGGTTACAATTCGGTGCCACTCGGTCTTTGACTCCCTGGAGTCACTGCCTTTGGGCGTGTAAGTCTCGGTGGTGGCTATGGTAAAATTACAGACCGCTGTCCCGTTTTGAGTGTACCGAATTTCCGGATCGCGTCCCAGATTACCAATCAGGATTGCCTTGTTGATGCCAGCCATGGCTAACCTCTTTTTGTTGGAATGAAGGAAGTTAAAGAACGTTTTCAAACTAACATACTGCTTCCTTTAAATCAAGTCCCACCACAGCCTTGAAAATTGAGCAGTAAATTCAGAAGCTGTAGGTCAGGGTGCGAAGCTCCCTGACACAAAACATGATTAATACTGTCAAGGCTCAATATTGCTGCCATAGCCAAATTCCTTGAAACAGCCTTCAAGATAAGCTAAAAATGCCATGATACAATGCCCTGCCCGGGCAGGAGATGGAAATGTATTATTGAAAAAAATCAAGGATGAACCATGGCAAAAAACTTCAAGGCGTGGCCGAAAGACTGGCCCAAAAAATTGAACTATCCCCAAATACCGGTTTACGGATTCCTGGACCAGACAGCCAGGCGGAATCTGAACCGGATTGCCATCATCTATGAAGGCCTGGAGTTGACGTATGGCGAGCTGAAAGAACTCAGCGACCGCTTTGGAGCGGCCTTAAAGGAACTGGGAGTTGGGAAAGGTAGTGTCGTGGCCGTGCACCTGCCAAACTGCCCCCAGTTCGCCATGGCCTACTACGGGCTTCTCAAGAGCGGGGCGGTTTTTACACCGCTGAGTCCGCTGCTGGCGCCCAGGGAGGTGGCCTTTCAGCTCAACGACTCAGGCGCTGAAACCCTAATCACCCTGGACAGGCAATATTCTGAGATCGAGTCCGTCCTGCCGGCCACTGGAATAAAACGCGTCATAACCGCGAGCCTGGCCGACCGCCATGGTTTCCTCAAGGCCCCTGTAAAGGAAATGGAAAAGATCGAGACGCCGGGGGCGTTCGATATGGCCTCTCTCCTCAAAGACCATGAATCCAGCCCCGGGGATGACTCAATTGATGGCATGAAAGACCTGGCCCACATCTCCTATACCGGCGGCACGACTGGCTTTCCCAAAGGGGTCATGCTGCGCCACTCTAATGTTGTGGCCAATTCGATCCAGGTCGCTCACTGGCTCAACGGCGCTCAGGTCGAAATGAAGGACGGGGTGCTGGAGATGGTCTTCCCGCCCGGTGTTGATCCGGAGAAAGATCGCCTCACAATCAGAGACCGTGAAACCGCGCTCGTGGTTTCGCCCTGGTATCATGCCTTGGGCACGATCCGCTACCTGAACAACCTGGTTTACACCGGCGCGACCATGGTCGTCTTCCGCCGGTTTGATCCCAAGGAGTATCTGGAGGCGATCGTCAAGTATCAGGTCACCATCCTGGGCGGCGCGCCCCAGCTTTACATCCCCCTGGTAAACCATTTGGATTTCAAATCTTATGATCTTTCCTGCGTTAAGTTTGCCGCTTCCGGCGCGGCCCCGCTGCCAGTGCCTATACTGGAGAAGATGCTGGAAGCCTTTTCCGGGGTTGTTTGTGAGGCCTACGGCCTGACTGAGTGCACTATGGGCGCTACGGCCAACCCGCCGGATCGTTCGGCCATACGGATCGGTTCGGTCGGTCTGCCCACTTTTGACACCGAATTGAAAGTCATTGATCTTGCCACCGGAGAGGACCTGCCGCCCGGCCGGGAGGGGGAGGTCTGCATCAAAGGGCCTCAGGTCATGCTCGGGTACCTGAACCAGCCCGAGGAAACAGTCAATGTCCTTAAGGACGGCTGGCTTCTGACCGGAGATATCGGCCGGGAGGATGAGGACGGCTTTTTTTACATCACTGGCCGCAAAAAGGACATGATCATCTACAAGGGCTATAACATTTATCCCAGAGAAATCGAGGAGCTCATCTTTGAACATCCCGCGGTATCCCAGTGCGCCGTGGTCGGGAAGCCGGACGAGAAAGCCGGGGAGATTCCGGTGGCCTTTGTCGAACTCAAGGAAGGCGCGCCGGCCACGGCTGAGGAGATCATGGAATACACCAACGCCCAGATCGCCGCTTACAAGAAGATCCGTAAGGTCATTTTCATGGACCATATCCCGGTCAGCGGCCCGGGCAAGGTTTTGAAGACAGTGCTAAGGGAACGGCTCAAAGATGAGTGAGCCTGGCAAAGGAGCGCTCAAGACCGAGGGCTCCCCAAAAAAACTGGCAATTATAAAGGATTTTCCACAGCAGTAACCGGGTATTTGGTTAATAAAGAGGACCATCTTGGTTACATCAGTCAAAAAAAGGAAAATCATCGGAAAAATCCTTAAATGAACAGGATACGATGTTGGCAACCCCATCGGTTATCATGCCGCTGGGGAAAAGTGCGAACTCCCTGAGATTAAGGTCTAGGTCGTGGCTTCCCTCGTAGCCTTTGCGACGCTGAAAAATAAAGGATACGGCATCAAGTCTGTAAAAATTTGTCTGATTATATGGGTTTTTGTAAAAGGAACTTGCGGAATGTGACAGGACGAACACGGCATCTGATATTATAGGTGATTATTTGATGTTTTCATGATAGAAATTAAAGATAAGAATTTTCCGGCAGTCCCAGGAGGAGAACGAAAAGAACGCTTCTTCTAGGGCCAGCTTCTGGAAAGAATTTGGTTTTAATCAAGAAAAGAGGATAAAAATGCGGATCGGCTTTGTTTCTACATACCCCCCTATCGAATGTGGTATTGCTACTTATATGCAGTACCTGAGTGAGAGCCTAAGAGAAAAACACGCTGACGTTTATGTAGTATCGCACATGGGAGGGGAAGGCCACCAGGTTTTTCCCTGCTTTGATTACGAAGACGGAGATCTTGCCGAGAAAGCATTTTCGATGATGAGTCGCTTCACGCCGGATGTGGTTCACATTCAGCATGAATTTGGTTTATATGGGAAGCATTCAGGCGTGGCCGTCATCCCGCTTATACTACAATTCCGTTTGGTGGGCATCCCCGTTGTAACCACGCTTCATACGGTCTATCCACAGATCCAGGCCGATCATCAGATCATTTTTCAATCCATTTTCCTCAATTCAGATCGTGTCATCATTCACGAGCCCTATCAGGAACGTTCCCTGCGAAAAAACTTAAGGGAAGATTTAACCAGGAAGATATGCGTTATTCCACACGGAGCCCGCGAGGTGGAAACGATTCCAGACGCTAAAAAACGACTCGGCCTGCCTACGGACAAGAAGGTCGTATTGATGATTGGCTATATTAGGCCGTCGAAGAATTTTGAACTGGTTGTGGACATCTTTCCTGAAATTTTGGAAAAGTTTCCCAACGCAATTCTGGTGATTGGAGGCAAGATTAGAGGCACAGAAAATATTGATTATCGAAATATGTTATTTAATAAAATAGCTCAATCGCCGCAAACCGATCAGATCTATCTCATCCGTGGGCAGCTTCCCCAGCACATTTTCGATACCATAATCTCCTCCGCTGATGTGGTCGTCCTCCCCTATAAGATCGCTTCCCAGAGCGGGATCTTGGCTCATTGTCTCGCCTTTGGCAAGCCGATCGTTACCAGCAGCAGTGAAGCCATGAGACAGATACTAGATGAATCTGAAGCTGGATTGACTTGTCTTAATTCTTCTGAATTCATTGAAAACATCGTTCGAGTTTTGTCTGACGATCAACTCTCACAAAAGCTTTCCCTGAACGCTAAGAAATATGTTAAGGATGTTACCTCCTGGTCTCGGGTTGCAGACCAGCATCTGGATATTTATAAAGCTCTCCTGGATATGCCTAAAATTAAATCCCATGTTATCATGGTAGAGTAAGGAGGATTCGGAAAGATGCTGGAATATCTTTTCCCGTTTAAACGCTATGCCCAAAATCCTATTTTGCAAAGGGATGACATACCCTATCCATGTAATACCGTTTTTAATGTCGGAGCCTGCAAATACAAGGGGCGTTATATCCTGGTGCTGCGCGTTGAGGACCCAAGCGGTCATAGCCATTTGACGCTGGCATCCTCAGATAACGGCTATCAATTCTACATCGAGTCCTCTCCATGGGTTATGCCATCCTCAGACTCCTTTTACGAAGTTTATGAACGGTATGGGCTCGAGGACCCACGCATCACGCAAATTGAAGATGCATTCTACATCACCTATACCGCTTATGGCCCTTATGGTCCCCGGGTGGGCATTGGCCGGACGGAAGATTTTGTGCACTTTGAACGAATTTCCCTGGCAACAGAAACGGACAACAAGGACGCCGCCCTGTTCCCTGAAAAATTCGGCGGCAATTATGTCATGATTGATCGGCCGGCAGGAATGGGCAACCGAGAAGGATCAATATGGATCACTTATTCACCTGACCTTGTCTACTGGGGCAGAGCCAGAGCCATTCTGACTCCAGAACCGGGGTGGGGAAGCTCTAAGCTGGGCATCTCCACCCCGCCTATTAAAACCGAAGAGGGCTGGCTGGCGCTCTACCACGGCGTGCGAGACACCGCCGGTGGACGACTTTACCGCATTGGAGCCGTGCTTTTTGATCTGGATGATCCGGCAAAGGTCCTTGGATATGCGCCTAATTTTATTTTCGCCCCCAAGGAACCTTATGAACGTATGGGCGATGTGCCGAATGTCGTCTTCCCTTGCGGACTCATCCTGGAAAACGATGGAAGGGTCAAGATGTATTATGGCGCTGCGGATACTTGTATTGGTCTAGCCGAGGCCAACGTAGAGGATATCATCCGGCTGTGTTTGAATAACGCCTCCAAGGAAAAATAGAGGCCGTAATTCGTAAAGACGATCCTAAACCGTTCCCATAGAGTCCTGGCTAGCCCTGGGTTTCTTTGTCTCTCGATAACGCTAATGCATCCAGACCCCCCATTCACCCCCTGCGCTTCCGGGGAATTCAGGGATGGTTCCCTTCTCGACAAGCTGGTCCGTCGCATAGGAGTAGGCCAGGTGAAACAGCATACAGAGCGTATCAGGCCAGGAGCACCGTGCAAACGAACACCGGCTCACCAGACCCTTCAGTTCATCCATCCTGGCCATAAAGCGGCTCACGACCTGACTTGAGACCGCTTCATATAGCTTGACGGCCGGTTCCATCTCACGGTCGGTAAAGACAGGAATAGCCAGACGCGGCGGGTCATTAGGTTCGAGTATTCCTGCCTTCCTGAGTGAGTCCACAATCTTTCCCGACCTGGCTGAAGCCTCTTCCTGGCCTGCCCGCTCACCTGGGCCAAGGTCCAGGAGATAATCCAGGGTTTCGCTCCGGCGCAGCAGGAGTTTTAATGGCTCACGGTCAAGCCCATGCGAACGAATGACGTGAAGCCGTATCCTTCTCCGAATGCCGTAAGTGGTAAAGCCGAAGATCCTTTTCGGCCCGAAGGCAAAGGCATACCCCCAGAAGAAAAAATTCCCGGCAAAATCCCGCGGCGGGTAAGTTCCTATCAGTTCCTGACGCAGGAGCGAGAACACCCCGGAGTCCAGTGTGTGGGCGCAGATCTGGATCGTGAGGATATTCTCCACTTCCTGCCTGGCGCCTGATGTGCGGCCAGCCAGGCGCATTGCCAGAGTTTGATATTCAGGCAGGCGTTCCTGAACCGCGGCGCACATAGCGTCAGAAATATCCCTGAACCAGGGTTTAAGGATGTCCAGGTCGTGATCCGTCATGAGGGGTCCAAGAGGCACTGCCTTCTGGCCGTCTGACCTAACGATGGCGGCTTTTTGCCAGGAAGCCAAAAGCTGGCGTTGCTGACGGTCCTGCTTCGGCCAGGAGGCACCGTTGGGGTAAATCCCGGTGTAGAGTCGGCGCGAAGCCTCGTCTGGAAGCAGATACTGCCAGCTGCCTGAGCCTGACATCCTGAAGCTGACAGAGTCCAAAGACCAGCTCACGGTCTCAACATCCCCTCGTGAAATGCGGGTAAGGCATTTTTTAATACTTGTATCTGTTATAAACGGGTATAATACGGCTTCCTGTCAAGTGTCTTTTACCTTCATCTAAAAATTTAATAGGAAGTAATTAGCCATGCCCAAGAAAAAAATTGGAGAATCTCTGAAAGGCCCTTCTTTATATGAACAGATTTACGCAGCAGTTCGTCAGATTCCATCCGGCCGGGTGGCCACCTATGGCCAGATTGCCAAGATTGTCGGCCGGTGCGGCGCACGAACGGTGGGTTATGCCATGGCCTCCCTTCCCCATGGTCTGGATGTCCCCTGGCATCGCGTTATCAATGCACAAGGTAAAGTCAGCGGCCGGGCGCATGGCGGCGGGGATGTCACCCAGCGCCAACTGCTGGAACAGGAAGGTGTCCAGTTTGACGGACAGGGCCGCGTCAACCTCAAGACCTATCGCTGGTCAGGCCCGGATCAAGAAGAAGGGATGGATTGATATTAAAGTAATCGTTTGGAATATGTTCCGTTATTGATCCTTATGAAAACAGCTCCTTGAAAACGACTGCATTCCTGGGGGCGTGGGCATGATAGTCGTTGTTGAAAAAGGCGTAAAGCGTTCGTTCCGTTAAATAAGGCTTCATCCGGGCCGCCCATTCGGTCAGCTCCTGTCGTGGGTAGTCGTGCCGGAATCCCTGCTGGCTCGAACCGTGAAACCGCATGTAAAGGAAATCAGAGGTGGGATAGACCGTGTCGGGAAGCTGGGGGTGGCTGATAGTCACAAACGCAGCAGAATGACGGGCCAGAAGCTCGGCCGCATCTTCACTCCACCAGCTTTCATGGCGAAACTCGACCGCATGGCGGACCGTCTGCGGAAGCCCTGTAAGGAAATGATCCAGCCGGTCCAGGTCCTTATTGATCGAGGGGGGAAGCTGCCAGAGGATCACCTTGAGGCGCTTAAGCGTCAGGACACGATCCAGAAAGTTCTGGAGTGGTTCCTCACAGTCCTTGAGCTTCTTCATGTGCGTGATCAGGCGGGAAGCCTTGACTACGAGGTGGAAGTCGGCGCCAAGCCTTTGATTCCAGGCCTTGAGCATCGGCTCAGTCGGAAGGCGGTAGAAGGTGGCGTTCACCTCGACCGTGTCGAAATGCTGAGCGTAAAACAAGAGCCGCTCAGACCCTTTCACCTTTGCGGGATAAAATCGCTCCGCCCAGTCGTCATATGTCCAGCCGGATGTGCCGATGTAAATTTGCTGCCTGGCCATAAGGCCAAAGTATATATGGTATTGCCTTTGAGACAAGCATAATCTATCTGATATGAAAAATACAAATACTAAGGAAAAGGATGAAATGGCTGGCACAATGGCGGCAGCAGGTAGTCAGGGTTTGATGGGCAGAAGTATCTATAAATCACTCATTGAAGGAGCTAATTATGACTAAAACCGATGATTCAAAAAACACAAATAAAGGCAAGGTTGAAGCTGTACAGGTTATTCAGGTGCCGGATTCAGCGCTCTCTTTTGTGGACCCCCGTGAGGACGTCCATGTCGCTCGTCTCCCCATAGCCGGCTGCGGCTGGGTGGACACAGACGATGGTGTGGTCTTGATTGACACCCTGCTCAGTGTTCAAGCAGCAGAAAGAACTCTGGCTAAAATCCATGAAATCAGCGGCCAGGTCAAATATATTATATACACCCACGGTCATCTGGATCATATCGGCGGGTGCCAGGCCTTCATGGCTGATAAGCCCCTCGAAGTCATCGCCAGTAAATATCTGCCCGACCGACTGGAGAAATTTAAAATGCTGGCTCCCCATCGCGCCCGGATTGCGGCTCAGCAGTTTAATCTCCCAGAAATTCCCAGCCGGGGTGATAACTGGGTCTATCCGACTAAAACTTTCCTGGGTGAGATGAGCTTTTCCCTGGGAGGCAAGACCTTTGAACTTCATACCGCCCGGGCCGAGACCGACGACGTCTGCTGGGTCTGGATACCTGAAATCAAGACGGCCTTTTTAGGCGACCTGATCCTGCGCAGTTTCCCAAATATCGGTAACCCCTGGAAACCGACGCGCTTCGCCCTGGACTGGGCCAAGACCCTTGAGCAAATCAGGGCTAAAAACCCGGAACTCATCTTCGGCGGTGGGACAAATGTGATCTATCACGGCCAGGAGGCTCTGGAAGTCTTAGACATCAATATTGAAGCCATCCGCTCTCTTCACGATCAGGTCGTGAAATGTATCAACCAGGACATGCACATCACGGAGATGATCCATGAGGTGGACCTGCCTGAGCATCTCAAGGAAAGCCCGTATCTCAGGTACGCTTATTCCCGGCCGGAGTTCTTTGTTTTCAATGTCTACTGCTGGTATCACGGCTACTTCGATCACAACCCGGCCAACCTTCTGCCGCGGCCTCAAAAAGAGGTCAGCACCGAGATTTTCAACCTGATCGGGGAACCTGAGAAAATAATAAAAAGGGCCGGGGATCTTCTGGAGGAAGGTCAGGCCCAGCTCGGGCTTCAGGTCCTGGACGTGCTGATTCAGGCTCATCCGGAAAATACTCAAGCGCGCCAGACCCGCCTGAAGCTGCTGGAAGAAATCGGGTCAAACGACTCCTGCCTCATGTCCCGAAACGCCTGGGCATACTTTATAGATAAAGACCGGGAGTTCCTTGAGCAGAAAGGCGAGCTTTAATCTAGCGGTCGTTTTCCGGGCGAGCCGGGAAAGATAAGAAGCAGTCAGTCATAATGCCTGAAGGGAGTGCCCTTTTTAAATACAGGGCGCACTCCCTTTCTTTTAAGGAACCTGACACTCCATTAATCAGGAATTTAAATTTCAGATGAAATCAGAAACTTTTCACATGGCCGTATATTATTTATGGGTCTTCTCCATATTAGTTGATGATAATTTGATCTGGTCGATAGATTTTTTGCATCATTTAAACAAGTTACGTTCATAAAGGTGATTTGCTTATTATTAAACACTTA
>JAFDHD010000062.1 GCA_019308995.1 Deltaproteobacteria bacterium
GGTGAGCGACGGGTGGCTCCGACGGAAAGGGATACTTGAACACGATTCCTTTAAAAACAGATACTTACTAAATTACACAAAAAGTTTGGAGTAGACAAACCATCATAGGAGGAGTGAATCATGGAGAACCTGTATGAAAACCTGGCTGAACTGTTTAACCGCATCGGGTTTGGCAGCAGGCACTGTCCCGAACTGGACGCGCTCCTCAGGTCCCTTTTTACTGAGGAGGAAGCCAGAGCGGCCTTGAATTTATCCCCTCTGGCCCCCGAGCCTCCGGCCAGGGTGGCCGAGCGTTTAGGGGAGGATTCTGGTAAAATGGCGGCCCTCCTCGATGACATGGCTGACAAGGGCCTGATTTACTGCAGCCAGCGGCAGGGGGAGAAGTGGTACAAGACCATCCAGTTGGTCCCGGGAATTTTTGAACTCCAGTTCATGAAAGGGGAGGTCACACCGCGGGCCAAGGAGCTGGCCCGGCTCTTTGACGATTATTTTCATGCGCCCCGTGAGGAGAGTCAGAGGCAGGGACCGGGAATTTCTTTCGCCCGCGTCATTCCCATTGAAAAAACAATTACCCTTGAAATAGATGTCTTTTCCTATGAGGAAGCCAGGAAATATATTGACATGGCGGAGACAATTACCCTGTCCACCTGTTACTGCCGCCACGAGCAAAGGCTTCTGGATCACGGGTGCGATTATCCTGTTGACGTTTGCCTGCAGTTTGGCTCCTTTGCCCGCTTTGTCAGAGACCGCGGCTTCGGGCGGGAGATCGCGCACCAAGAGGCTCATGATGTTATGAAGCGGAGCGCGGAGGCGGGCCTGATAGCCACCTCCAGCAACACCCGGGACCGTATTGATTTCATCTGTAACTGCTGCACCTGCTGCTGCGCCATACTGAGGAGTGTGAAGAATTCATCCATGCCTGTCAGGGCCGTGGCGAGCAATTATCTGGCTCAGGTTGACGAAGAAGAATGCACGGGCTGCGGCGACTGCGTCGAGCGCTGCCAGATGGAGGCCGTTTCCCTGGAGGATGAGGTGGCCCGGGTTGATACCGACCGGTGCGTTGGCTGCGGGGTTTGCGTCGTGACCTGCCCGAGCGAGGCTCTTTCCCTGACGCCGCGGTCAGATTTACAGGAGCCGCCGCGAAGTTTCAGGGAGCTTATTGAACGTCAGGCAGCGGAAAAGACGCGCGCCGGGGAGTTTTAATTTAATCCACTTGATCAGGAGGAACGATATCTAAAATGACCACCAATAACTCAAGCCCGTTCGATCCTGAGGCCGTGGCGCCCGAAACAGCTAAGTTCAATGAAAGGCTCGAAAAGATTCTGGCCGCCGCACCGCCTACCTATACCATGGCTCCGCAAGAGATTCGCGACCTGCGGGAGGCCGGAAAAAGTGTCTGGGGGCCGATCAAGCGTCTGGATGAGGCTGAGGACCGGGTCGTGCCCGGTCCGGCCGGTGAAGTCCCCATCCGGGTTTTTACGCCTGAGACTGTGAACGGGGTTTATCTCCACATCCATGGAGGCGGATTTATGCTCGGCCGGGCATATCATAATGATGAGGCCCACGCCGAGATAGCCAAGAGATGCTGTGTGGCTGTGATCAGCGTGGACTACCGGCTCGCTCCGGAAAACCCATATCCGGCCGGTGCGGACGACTGCGAAGCCGCGGCCGTCTGGCTCGCGGAAAGGGCGAAATCAGAGTTTGGCTCGGACAGGCTCCTTATCGGCGGCGAGTCTGCCGGGGCCAACCTTTCGGCAATCACCCTTGTCCGGATGCGGGATCGGCATGGATTTACCGGCTTTTGCGGGGCCAACCTCGTTTACGGGGCCTACGACCTTTCCTCGACCCCAAGCGCGCTTAACTGGGGTGAAAGAAACCTGATTCTAACCAGTAAATTGATGGAATGGTTTCACGATAATTACGTTCCAGCCGCAAAACGGCGCGACCCTAACGTCTCGCCGCTTTACGCCGATCTTGCCGGAATGCCGCCTGCGTTATTTACGGTCGGAACCCTGGACCCGCTTCTGGACGACTCTCTTTTCATGCATGCGCGCTGGCTGGCCGCAGGCAGCCGGTCCGAGCTAATTGTTTATCCTGGCGGGGTCCACGCCTTTAACGCCTTTCCGCTTGAAATCGCCCGCCAGGCCAACCGTCGTATCCGTGATTTTATCAACCAAGCCATTAAAAAGAAAAACTGAGGAATCCACCAGACAAGGAGGCAACCATGTCCGTTCTTTTTGAACCAGTTAAGATTGGCACCCTCGAAATAAAGAACCGCTTCGTTCGTTCGGCGACCTACTACGCCTTAAGCGACGCGGACGGCTTTATCGGCCAGGCCAGCATTGACCTGCTGAAAACACTGGCGGCCAATGAGGTCGGCCTCATCATGACCGGCTACGCCTACGTCCTGAAGAGCGGGCAGTCCTTTCCCGACATGAACGGCATCCAGGACGACGATCACATCCCCGGATTTCAAAAGATGACCGGAGCGATCCATGAGGCCGGCGGCCGGGTGGCCATGCAGATTGCGCACTGCGGGGCCGCGTCAGAGACGACGGCTCGCACCGGCGGTGATTACCTGGCCGTCTCCCTGGTGGACAGGATGCCTGATTATGGCAAGAAAGCCCGGGAGATGAATGAGGAGGATATTGAGAACATCATCGAGGCCTTCGGACAGGCGGCCCGCCGGGTCCAGGAGGCCGGTTTCGACGGGGTGCAGATCCACGGGGCGCACGGCTATCTTGTCTCCCAGTTTCTATCTCCTGTCAGCAACCGGCGCAATGACAAATGGGGCGGCAGCCTTGAAAATCGTATGAGATTCGTCATTGAAGTCACCCGGGCCATAAAAAAAGAGGTGGGCCAGGACTTCCCGGTTATGATTAAACTCGGGGTGCGCGACTACCTTGAAGAAGGCCCTGGCCTGACCGTCGAGGAAGGGGCTGAGGTGGCCAAGGCTCTCGAAAAAGAGGGGGTCTGTTTCATCGAGATAAGCAATGGAATTCAGGATGCCGCGTTTCGGAATAAATTTGCCGGAATTACCTCACCGGAAAAGGAGGCCTACTACCTTCCTAGCGCCCGTGTTATTCGGGCCGCAGCCACGGTTCCTCTCAGCCTGGTCGGAGGCATGAGAAGCCTGCCGGTCATGGAGGAGATCATCCGGTCAGGCGTGGTTGATTGTATCTCCATGTGCCGGCCGCTGATCCGGGAGCCGGGGCTGATCAAGAGGTGGAAGGAAGGCGACACCCGGGCTGCGGATTGTATCTCCTGCTGGGGATGCTTTAATCTTGATGAACAAGGCAAGAGACACATTTACTGCCGCCAGTTGAAGAAAGATTAAAACACAAAGATTATGGATGATGCGCAGTTTCGCCAGCTGTTAGATCAACTCGGTCTATCCTGGGAAGGCTTTCGCAAGGTCAGAAAGGGGGTCAAGAAGCGCCTGCGCCGTCATATCCAGGAGCGGGGTTATCAAAGCAGTGAGGCCTACTTTGAGGCCCTTGGTTCAAATCATCATTTAAGGGAAGAGTGCGAGCGCCTGATGACCGTTTCCATCAGCCGCTTTTTTCGCGACCGATATTTATGGCGCATCCTTGAAAATGAAATCTTACCGGCGGTCATTGAAAGGAAAGGTACGGTGAAAATCTGGTCAGCCGGCTGCGCCTGTGGAGAAGAGGTTTACAGCTTCAAGATTTTATTAAATCTCTTAAAAGATCGGTACGGTCATATACCTGACCATGAAATTCTGGCAACCGATCTAAACCCGGCTTACCTGGACAGGGCCCGTACCGGGATTTATCCGAAAAGCAGCCTGAAAGAGGCGCCGGAAGAATGGCTGGCCTTGTATTTTGAACATCAGGCTCGAGGAAATCTTTACAGGGTGGCTTCGTTTCTAAAGAATAACGTGACGTGGAAGGCGCACAATCTCCTGTCCGACCCTCCTCAGACCATTTTTGATGTCATCTTCCTGAGAAACAACCTGCTGACCTACTATCAGGATACCCTGAAAATCCCGGCCTTACAGGCTGTGATTGGCAGACTGGCTCCGGGCGGCTTTCTGATTATCGGGTCTCACGAGATAATACCGCTTACAGTTTCAAGCCTCTTACCTTTTCGTGGTCAGCGCTATATTTTTGAAAGGCTTGATGATGACCTGGATGAGTCACCTCAGGCGGCTAAGGCCGGTATTTGATGCCAATGCTGGGACCGAGCTGCGTCTTTAAAACTTCCTGGGCCGCTTCGATGAAACGGCAGAGCAGCGGCCGCGTCTCTCGCGGATCAATGATGTCCTCGATCCCGAAAGTCTGAGCAGTCCTGAAGGGTGAGGCCAGGGCGTTAAGGCGGGCTTCAATCTCCTTGCGCTTGGCTTCTGGATCGGGTGCGGCTTCAATCTCCCGCCGGTAAGCGGCCATGGCGCCGCCCTGGATGTGCATCGAACCCCAGTTGCCAGAAGGCCAGGAATATCGTTTGTACATGCCATCGGTTCGCTGATGGAGGCCGCCGGCCACACCATAGAGCTGGCGGATGATAAATGTGATATAAGGAACCCTGCTGCTGCATAAGGTGGACACAATTCTGGCTCCGGCCCGCACAATCCCCTGCTTCTCGGACTTGAGGCCGACCATGAACCCCGGCTCGTCCGCGAAATAGACGAGAGGCAGGTGAAACAGATCGCACATATCAATGAAGCGAGCCGTCTTTTCTCCGGCCGCCACGTCCATTGATCCTCCCAGGAAGTTGGGATTATTTATCATTGCCCCGACCGGGTAGCCATTAACGCGTGCCAGGGTCGTGATGCGCGACCGGCCATAGAAGGGTGCGATTTCAAAGATGGAATCATGATCAAGAACCCGGTTCAGGATTTCATAGGGATCGTAAGTCTTTCTGCTCTCCCGAGGTATCACGGAAAGTAACTCCTCGTCACGGCGATTGGGGTCATCCGCGGGTTCGACATAGGGCGGCATTTCCCAGATATTGGCCGGCATGTAGCTTAAAAACCGTTTGATGATCTGAAATGCTTCCTCTTCGTTTTCAGCGACATTATTGATAACGCCGCTCTCATAAGCCTGGATTTTTTCATTGCCCAGTTTCTCCTTGGTGATCTCCTCACCCAGGCCCGCCTTGACCACGGGCGGACCGGCCACAAAGACCTGGCTGGTGCCTTTGATCATGAGATTAAAATGAGCCATGCAGGCATGCACTGCAGGAAGCCCGGCCACGGAACCCATGACAGCGGAGACCACAGGCGCGATCTGCAGGAGTTGGGTTGAGAGAGCTCCGCCCGGGTTGTCCGGGATATACGTATGCCCGATCTGTTCAAAGGTGCGTACGCTGCCTCCGGTGGCGTCGAGGAGGCGTATGTAAGGCACGCGCCATTCCAGGGCCAGCTTTTCGGAAAAAAGCCCTTTATGGGCCACGGCCGCATCAGCCGCCCCGCCGCGCACGGTGAAATCTCCGCCATTCACGAGCACACGGCGTCCGTTGACGCTGCAAAAACCGATCACAGTGTTGGCCGGGGTGAAAGACGTCAACTTATTCCCTTCATAGGTCGCGCTGCCTGTGAGCGCGCCGATCTCTTCAAACGATCCAGGATCAGCCAACAAGGCGATTCGTTCACGCACGGTCAGTTTCCCCCGCGCATGATGGCGCGCTATATTTTCAGGTCCGCCCATCTGATGTGCCAGACGCCGGCGTTGCTCAAGTTCTTCAATTTCGGGTTCCCAGACCATGAAACACCTCCATCCTTTTATTGGCGGAAAGCAAAATCCGTGTTCAACCAATTTATATTACTAATAATATGATTTCTCTCCGTTATCAGGATAAAGAGCTTAAGAAAATTTCTATTTGACCTTATGGTCACCGTACTTCAGGGGGACTAGGGTGTCAAGACGGAAGGCGTCACCACTATAGGTTCTGAAACCAGGAAGCCAAACGGAACATAACTTTGACAACCGCTCTAGAAGTATCAGACTGACGAACGCGATAAAAATTACTGCCCATAGAAAAGTCTTTTTTGGCATACCCATGCTTATCCTCCTCAGGCGCATAAAACCTTCAATCGTGGTTCGAGGAGACAAAAAAGGCGTGGTTCTTGGCCACGCCTTTATTTTAAAAATTATGTGAGACTTACACGGCCTCGATAACGGTGGCGATACCGATGCCGCCCCCGCCGCACATGAGCTGCACACCAGCCCTGCCATTTATTCTGTTGAGGTGATGAACCATTTCGGTAAAGTAAACAGCACCGGTGGCGCCAATGGGATGGCCGAGGGCGATGGCTCCTCCGGTGGGATTGACGCGGGGATCGTGAACGTCGTATCCAAGGTCTTTGGCAAAGACCAGTAAGGGGCTGGCAAAGGCCTCATTGGGTTCAATGATATCCATGTCATCTATAGTCTTGCCCGCGCGTTTCAGGGCCTTCTGCGTGGCCGGGATCGGGGCCAGAAGCATGGGCACCGGTTCTCCTCCGGCCGAAGCCATACCTGTGACCTTGCACAAGGGCTCGATTTCCAATTCTTCAGCCTTGTCCGCACTCATCAAGAGGACCGCCCCGGCTCCGTCCACAATCTGGGAGGAATTACCAGCGGTTACCATGCCGCCCTCCGGTTTAAAAGGAGGTTTCAGCTTTCCTAAATCTTCATAGAAGCCTTCAGGGTCATCTAGGACCTTAGGCCGCAGTACCTCATCTTTTTCCACCCGGTAATTCTGGTCCTCATAGGTGAATTCAAAAGGAATGATATGATCGGTAAACCAGTCCTTCCTTTGGGCCTCGACCGCCTTTTTCATGCTCCACATGCCGAACCGATCCAGGTCCTCACGCGTATGGCCGTATTTGTCAGAGATTATCTCGGCACACAAACCTTGAGGCACGGTCATGCCGGTTTCCTGCATACGGCTGCTCAACCGCACCGGTAAGCCCGCCGTCAGGCCCACCTGTATGTCTGAGCCCATGCCATAATGGGACATAATCTCCACGCCAGCGCAAAGAAAGACATCGCCGTCACCGCACTTGATGGCCCGGGAAGCAAAGTTGATGGTCTTCAGTCCGGCGTTACAATACTGATTTACGGTACAGGCTGAGGCTTCATAAGGAATCCCGGCCAGCAGAGAGGCTATTCGGGCTACATTCCCCCCCTGGTCACCGACCTGGCTCAGGCAGCCCACGATGACATCCTCGATATCCCGCTCATCGAATTTGGGATATTTTGCCTTGACTCGATCCAAAAGGCCGCGCATTACCGCTGCTAAAAGGTCCTGCGATGAAGCCTGGATAAGCTGACCACCCTTTTCCATGCCCTTCCGCCCAGACTTTCCAATGGCGCTCCGAACGGCGTCAACGACCACAACTTCTTTCATTTCGGCCATGTTTCTGTCTCCTTTAAATTAAAATATTGAGGGGTTTTTAGCTTTTTAAGGGTAAAGAAGGGGTTTGGGCTTGTCAAGTATTTTCAGTGCCTCCAGTGACGCCGCAGTTTGATCCCAAGGTCTAGAAGAGCGGTGCAAACTGAGTTTTCAGCAGTCCGTCATTATTTTTTCTTTTGCCTGTTCTTGCTTCGTAACACACAACTTATTTAATAAGTTGACAAATTCTATTTTTGAGATATATAAAAGAATGTTTTTGGGCGAGACTAGAACTGCCTCACTCAGATATTTGCGAAGCAATGAGTTTTAATTGGTAAAGTATTCGGCGCTGCTCCTTCCAATCTTTTACTCTGGGCCGTCCAGGATGACTTAATAAACTTGGCGAAGGGTGCCATGATGATTAAGAAAAAAGGAAACAACGCCCGCAAGGGGTCTCTGAATCCAACATCAAAACTGACTGAAAACCAGGTCCTTGCTATTCGAAAAAAATATCGTGAAGGCGAATCCTCACACCGCGCCTTGGCCAGTGAATTTGGGGTCGGAAAGGCGACGATCACTCGAATCTTGAGTGGTAAGAACTGGGGCTGGCTGCTGTCGCCTAAAGATAACGACGGCGGAAACGGGACCGCCGGCCAAATTCAAACCTTAGACCCTGAAGAATGGCTGGCAAACAACGAGACTTTTTACTGTGAATCTCTGAAGGCCAGGATTACAAGTAAAACCTGCCGCCGCAATCGTGAAATGGCCAGGGCGGCTAATCATACGCCTCGCAGGGCCGGTATTCTCGGACATCCAGTATATGAAAGTGCGGCTAAAGATCGGCTTCATCACTGTGGGAATTGTGCGCACGCTGTTGGTCCCGTGAATGAAACCCCTCGAAAAAGGAAGAAAAACGCTGTTCAGGATGGGCTGGCATTAGATAGCGGCTAGTTTAAACCGGGCAATGCGGTCTCCACCTCTCCACCATTCCGTCGGCGATGTCTGCCGGTTCAGCCAGAGCCAAATGGTTTGAGAAATTTTTACTTGGAGACAGGGCGCCTGTATTCATCTCATGGCTTACTGCCTCATCATGCTTAAACTTTTTTGACCCGAGGCAGACTGACTTCAATTAAACTCCATTATCTTCAGCTTCAGACACCACAGGATAGAGGCAGGGGGCCTTATTTCTTTCTTTTTCCAGTAAACACCAGAGGACATCTTCGCTCTTATGGGCTTTTTCATTGTGATTAAAACTCAGGGCCAAAGTCCGGTCTTTACCCATGCATTTATGTCCCACAATCTTGGCCCCGACCAGTGCAATGTATCCCCTCAGAACCGTATCAGGGTCGCTTAACAGCTCGACCAGTTCTTCCATGCGTATCCTCCATCCGATTTAAGAAGTAAAAAATCCTTGTCAGCAGCCGGACCGCCGCCATTTGCCATCAAGCACTCGAAACAGTCATGGCAAAGACTTGTTTAGGCCGGTCAGGGGTTGTGCGGCTTATGGCGCAGGCGCCGTATGGCATGGCGTGCCGCCCGACAGACATATGGGTTGGTATCATTGAGGGCTTCCCGCAGATAAACGATGGATTCCATCTGTCCGAGACGTCCGAGGGCCGTGGCGGCCGTCTTTCTGATTCGGGCTTCGCTGTCGCGTAATCCTGAAGTAACGGCCTCAGCCGCAAGCGAGCCGCCCAATCCTTCGAGGGCCTCGATCACAGCCAGACGTACGCTCATGACCTCGTCTGACAGAACCTCCTTTAGATGAGGGACGGCTCCCTGGGCCTTTGAAGCGGCCAAGGCATGTATGACCTCAATACGAATCCTGGCCGAGGGGTCCTGAAGCAGGGTGATGAGCCGGTGCCTGGGCGGCCGGTAACCTATTTCATTTATGGCCAGCAGGACAAAATACCTGACCCGCTCATGGGAATGGGTCAAGTAAGCCTGGAGGTGAACCGCGGCCTCATGGCCGTAGCAGACCAGGAGATCCTTGATGGCAAAACATAACTCAGGATCGTTGTGCCGGGCAATGGTCTCCATTAAGAAAGGCACCTGCCGAAGTCCAGCCCTGCGATTGAGGAGCATGGCCTTCAAGTGGCTCCGCCGGCCGGGATTGAACCAGGGGCTGAGGCACGAATCCAGCTCCAAAGACCTGGCAACTCCCAGGGTCTCCCGGTCGTAAGTCAATCGGCGGGCCGGATCGGACAGGATGGCGTAAGCCTCATTAATCTCACGCATCCTTTCCCCGTTCCCGGTGCTTACGTCCGGATGATGGCGCAGGGCCAGGTTGCGGTAGGCCCTGGAAATATCATTTGCCTTGGCGTTGTAACTAATGCCCAGAAGCTGGTAGTAATCCTTCATCTTTTACCACCCTGGCTCAGCAGCGGCTGGTTATTTTTAATGCTCCTATTATAACCTGATTTCGTTCACAAGGCCAGAATGAGAAAATTGATGAAGGGCCGGCCGTCTTGGCTTGCAGAAAATGCCTGAACTCCCTCAAGCAAGGATCAAGGCTCCGGCCTCCTCACCTGCGCTCTTAGCGTTCAAGAAGAACCCGGTCAAGAAGAACCCGGCGGAAGTGGAGGCCGTAAACAGCGTGGGTGATGGCTTCCCCAATAAGGCTCGGCTTACGCGTTAAGGTGTTAAAAAGCAGGCGCCAGAAGTAGCGTTTGGTGTAGCGGCGATCTCTAATTCCCAGATGCCACAGGGCCATGAACAAGCCGTAAACCATCCTGATATCCAGCCGATGCCTCTTTCTGGGGTTATAACTTTCAAGAAAAATCCTGATTCTTTCATAGTAGACGCGCGGCTCATAGAGGGTCTCCAGCACCCGGCGGTATCCGTTCAGCAGTTTTTCTCTATCCATGGTCGGGATGAAATTGAGGGCGCCGCTCTCACAGTTATTGCCTGACGACTGGCTGATAATCCGGCCCTCTTTCATGAGGCGCTTGTAAAGCCTCGTCCCGGGAATAGCGGAGAGCAGCCCGACCATGGCCGTGACCACTCCGCTTTCCTGAATGAAACGAATTTGTCGCTCGAAAATATCCGGCGGATCACTGTCAAAGCCGATAATAAACCCGCCTTGCACCTGCAGCCCGTTGCCTTGGATGCACCTGACTGCCGCGATCAGGTCCCGGTGCTGATTCTGCTTCTTGCCGCATTCGGCCAGGGATTCCTCTTCCGGCGTTTCCAGACCGAGGAAGACGTTTACAAAGCCTGCTTCAGTCATCAGATGCATGAGCTCCTCGTCATCGGCCAGATTGACCGAGGCCTCGGTGGTATAGGAAAAGGGGTCGCCGCGTTTTTGAGACCAGCGGGATAGTTCAGCCAGGAAATCCTTGGCCTTTTTCATGGACCCGATGAAATTGTCGTCAACCATAAAGACGGACCCTCGCCATCCCGCCTGATAGAGGCCCTCAAGTTCACCTATCATCTGGGCCGTTCCCTTGGTTCTGGGTTTACGGCCAAAGAGAAGCGTGATGTCGCAGAACTCGCAGTCAAAGGGACAGCCCCGTGAAAACTGAACCGGCATCATCTGATAGTCTTGTTTCCGTTCAATCAGGTCCCAGCGGGGCGGTGGAGTCTCCTTCAAGTCCGGTTTCCCCTCTGCATAATAAATATGCGCTGGCTGACCTTTTTCCAGGTCCGCTAAAAAGCGAGGCAGGGTTTCCTCAGCCTCACCGAGCACCAGGTGATCCACGTGATCGAACTCTTCGGTCAGGCTGGCAAACATGGGCCCGCCGGCTACTAGAGGGCGCCCGATGGCCTTCACCCGGCGGATGACCTCCTCAGTTCCCTCCTGCTGGATGATCATGGCGCTGATAAAGACCATATCAGCCCACTCGATATCGCTGTCTTGAAGCCTGGTCACATTTAAATCCTTGAGACGAAACTCCCAGTCCTCGGGGCATAAGGCCGCGACGGTCATGAGCCCAAGGGGAGGCATGGTTGCTTTACGGCGCACAAAACTGAGGACATGGGAAAAGCTCCAGAAGGTGTCTGGGATGCGCGGATAAACTAAAAGAACTTTCATCGTTTTTCTCCTGATTTTATGTTAGACTCAATTTGCAAATAATACAGGCGTTCATAGAGATTCCTTTAATTTAATATCATAACCAGGCGAGATTGAATGTTAAAGTAATGTAAAACCCAGCCTCTCCTGGAGCGATTCCTATTAGAAAGATGTTCAGGAAGCTTTTTCATCCAGTTTTGATTTTTGTCAGTCTGCAGGTGGTCTGGTTTTTATTTCTCTCCCTCTGGATTGTCTGGTATATTCAGAACAAGCTCCGGATTGAAGCCTTAGCCCGGCAATTAGCGCTCAGAGATGTCAGCGGGGGCTGGCTGATCCTGGTAGGCGGTTCACTGCTCATGCTCTTGATCCTGCTCGGGATCAACTTTCTCTTCGTGTCTCAGGTCCGCGAAGCCAGGTTCAACCGGCTCCAGGCGGATTTTATCTCCTCCATCACCCACGAACTCAAGAGTCCTCTGGCCTCTATTCAGCTCTACCTTGAAACCATAAACCTGCGTGATCCGCCGCCAGAGGTTGCCCGGGAATTCATCGGCCACATGTTGATGGAAACGGAACGACTCTCACACCTGATTGACAACATACTGGTGGCCTCCCGGATCAGACGCGGCAGGCTGAGCCTCGATCCAACGCCGGTGGACATTTATCAGTTTATTCAGGACTTCTTCAATCAGGTGATGCTAAGATACGGCTGGGACAGGGACGCGATCACCTTAAGCGGAAAAACCGGCCTGATAGTCATGGTTGATAAGCAGTACATGGAGATGGTCTTGATCAATATCGTTACCAATGCCATCAAGTATTCGAACCGGAACTTCAGGCTCTTCATTAAGATCGAAGCGGATCAGGATCATGTCAACCTGAATTTTATTGACCAGGGCATGGGAGTCGAACCCAAGGAACTCAAGAAAGTTTTCAAGGTTTTTTATCGTTCGCCCACGATTCGTGAGATCGGCGTTCAGGGGACAGGGTTGGGTCTGTTCATTGTTCGTGATGTAATCCGTGCTCTGGGCGGCCGGGTCACGGCGAGCAGCGAGGGTTTTGGCCAGGGCTTAACCATTACACTCTCCCTGCCTCAGGTGACCAAATCAGGAAAGAAGAAAGATGAGTGACCAATTTCAAATCCTGCTTGTTGAGGATGAACTCAACCTGGCCCGCGGATTGATCTTCAATCTGGAGGCGGAAGGATATCAGGTTATTCTGGCCTCTGACGGTCTGGAGGCCATGGCGCAGGTTGAACAAGGCGGGTTCGACCTGGTCGTCCTGGACCTTATCCTGCCCCATCTTAATGGGTATGAAGTTCTGCAAAAGATCCGCCAACTGTATCCTCGCCTGCCTGTGATCATACTCACCGCCAAACTGGAAGAAAGCGACCGTGTCCTGGGCCTGGAACTGGGGGCGGATGACTACCTGACCAAGCCTTTTCACCTCAAAGAGCTTCTTCTGAGAATCAAGGGGATGCTGCGGCGGTTGACGTGGTACGCTGAGCCAAGACCCGAGGAGCCATACTGCTTCGGACAAAACCGCGTTGACTTCAACACGTTCAAGGCTTACGGGGCAGGGGGGCAGGAGCGAACCTTGACCGTCAAGGAAGCCTATCTGCTCAAGGTCCTGATTGACCATGAAGGCAAGGCCGTGAGCCGCAAGCAGCTCCTCGAGGAGGTCTGGGGATATCACCCGGATATGGTGACCCGGACCGTGGACACCTTTATGGTCAGGCTGCGGTCATACTTTGAACCCAACCCCAAAAAACCGGTCCACTTCCTCAGCCTGAGAGGATTGGGCTACCAGTTTGTTAAGGAGCCGGAGTAATTTTAAAAGCTTGTCATCAAGAATGGGCCATTCTGAGGCATTGTCGGCCCAGGCTAGTGTCTCCAGGACTTCTTATAGAATTCCAAGTACTTGCAAATGACACGCTTCATCTCACCCCTGGGAACCACTTCGTGGATACCGCGAATATCGTGAAAGTAGTCCAGACTCTCGAAAACCGAGCTGGAAATCTTTTGAAGCGATTCGGCCCGAAGGGCCTGCTCGTCAACAGGAAACCCCCTGGACTCCAAGATGCGCGGTCCTGAAAAGCTGATCAAGGCCCCGGGTTCGGCGATAATAACGTCACCCAAGGCGGCAAAGCTGGCAATCGCCCCGCCGGTGGCGGGATCGCCCAGGAGGGAGAGGTAAGGCAGTCCGCTTTCCTTCAGCAGATTGACGGCATTGACGGTTTTGACCATCTGCATCAGGGCCAGGATGCCTTCAGTAAGGCGGGCGCCACCGGAACAGCACAGGCTCACCAGCGGATATCGTTTCTCAATGGCATAATCAACAGCACGCGTGAACTTCTCGCCAAAGACCACTCCCATGGACCCGGCTGAGAACCTGAACTCACAGATAGTCAGCACGACTTCATTGCCAAAAACAGTGGCCTCGCCGGTCACCAGGGCCTCCTTAAAATGAGTCCGCTTGACCTGCCGGTCAACGAACTTTTTATAGTCCGGGGTCAGGAGGCTGTCCTCAAGGAGTTCATCCGCAGTCAGATCCCGGTAGAGTTCATGGAAGCTGCCTTCATCAGTCAGACAATTGATCCAGCCCAAGGCCCCCATGACCGTGCTTCGCCCGCAATGGGGGCAGACGTTGAAGTTGTCTTGATATTCCTTAAAAGGGATGACACTGCCACAGCCTTCTGTCTGGGCGGACTTTGTACTGGTTTCACCACACTTGATATATTCCTGATTCGGTTCCAGGTGCAGGCCGTTGCCATAGTCGGGCTTAACCTGGATGAAGACATCCTCATAAGTGAAGATTTTCAAGTCCGGGGTGGGTTCTTCCCTCCTTTTCTTGAGCGGGGTGGGCAACAGGAACTTCATGAGGTTGAAGGTCTTACCGCTGGGAAGCCCGTAGGATCGGGCTCGAGTCCGACGTTCCCTAACGAGGCGTTCTATCTTGACCTTTGAGAGTTCCTTTATCGTTCGTTCGAGATAAGTGGAGATATTGCGAGAAAAGCCGGCTACATCTGACACGTCTTTGGGTGAAGCGATAATATGGTCTATAACACCTAGTTTCCGGAGCTCCGGAGCTGAAGGTTTAAGGATTTCCAAAGCCTCCTTGATCTTGGTCGCATCGCGGAAGATAATGGCCGCCATGCTCTCCGGCGGGGCCGTGGCGTAAAGGGCGTCATCGAGCTGAGCCCGACGATCGGTAACCTGGATGGCCAAAGCCCCTCCGCTGCCGCCTTCTCCCAGGATGATCGAGATGCTGGGCATGGTGAGTCTGAGAAAAGCCCTGATGAGATGGGAAATAAAAAAGGCCTGAAAATCTCGGGCCGACTCCATGGAGATGTCCGCTCCATAGGTATCTATAAAGGTAACCAGGATGGCGTTGTTCAGCTTTTGAGCCTGAGCCTCCTTAATAAAATGGAGAGTGTGAGAATGCTCCGTCGCGGTCAACATCCCATAATTTAACTTTTCCAGGTCCTTGGTCGTGCGGAAGTCTTCGGGTTTGGGCTTTTGTTGACCGATGATATAGATGTGCTTGTCCCACTGATCAACTTCACCCAGAACAAGTGAACCCCGATGCGGGGGGTGCCGCCTGAAGTTGGAGAAAATATGCTGAATTATGTCCCCGGAGCGGGGCCGAAGCGGTGAACGCGTACGGCGTTTAAAGATATCATTGAGATCCATGCTTTATTAAAAAGCTCCTCTTGGCCTGTAATAATCAAGAAATATATCAGGCAGCAGACGGCTGCCTATTTTAAGTGGTAATTATATGCGGGCTGTTTGTTCGGTGTCAAGAAGGGCTTTGTATTAATGGGAGCGGAGGCCCTTTCTTTTTCCAGCCTTCAACCCCCGGGCCGGTCTTTGGCCGGTGTTTGATTCGGCTGGACTGCCTTCTTGAGCTTTAGGGTGAATTTTGTTCCCCGGCCAAACTCACTTTCAACCTCAATCTCTCCCCCCATCAATTCCACCAGCATTCGATTGATACAAAGGCCAGGCCCGCCGATACCCCCGGACCGGAGCCCGTCAAAAAGAGTTGGCAGGTGCCTCTCCTCAATGCCAATCCCTGTATCAATGACGGAAAGAATGATCTTTTCGTCTTCTTCTTCGGCTTGAAAGGTTATACCGCCCTTTCCGGTAAACTTGACGGCGTTTTCCAGGAGATGCCTCAAGATGCGCTTCAATTCATCTCGATTTGCCTGAAAAGCTGGCAGTCCCGCCTGAATCTCGCGCCTCATCCTTAAGCCCTTCGCACCGGCCTTTCGTTCGACCTCTGGAAGGATAAGGGGTGTGATTTCCTCAAGCGATACGTTTTCAACCCTTATTTTCATTGCCCCGCTTCCCAGTAACGCCGCCTCGATAACAGCATCCACCGCCTTTTTCAACTGAGCCGCGGATTCAAGGATCTTTCCAGTCAGCGCATCCCGGTCCGCCCTTTCGGATGTCTGCAAAAGGATGTCGGCATACCCCTGGATGGAAGTGAGGGGTTCATCAAAGCCGCGGCTAGCGGAAGCCACGAGCACCTCGGCCTCCTGCGCGACGCGCTTGGCGGTCAAGGCCTCGTCTCGCTGCTGCTTAAGCTTTATCTTTTCCAAAGCCCGCTTCAACTCCAGGTCCAACACGTCAAAATCAACCGGCTTTTGAACAAAACCAGACCCGCCGATCTTCATAAACTCCACCGCCAGATGGATACTCCCGTGGGCCGTGAACATAATAACCGGCGGCGGTTTTTCAAACAGCTTTCCCATCAGCTCGAAGGTGGCCATGCCATCTAGGCCGGGCATGAGCTGGTCAAGCAGGATCAGGTCAAAAGGCTCCCCGGTTTCTGGTTGGAGCATTTCCAGGGCCTCTTGTCCGCCTTCAACCGCCCTGACTTCATAACCCAGCTCTTCAAGACGCTGCGTCATCAGATACCGGATTGTGGGGGCGTCATCTACGACTAGAATCCGCTTTTTTTTCTCCTGAACCATCTTTGGTTCCCGTTGCACATTCACTCAATAATCGGGGCTGCCTCGGTCTTGAGGCAAGTTCTCGCCCCTTTTGTTAAAACATAACTCCAATGGCGGCGGCTCATCAGACTGTTTACCCTGCCTAAGGATATAACTCTTTAATATTTAAGAAAAATAAAAATTTTTCACAGAAATTAACCGAAAGAAATTTGAGGCATGATTTTTCCGGAGGCGAGGCCGGTCAGCATTACCGGAAAGGGCTTGAAGAAAAAATAATGATGATTTTTTTAAGGATGCAATGCAAAGAACCTGTTTTATGAACAAAAGGAATTGATTCCACGCCCTGTTTTATATATCTTTTTTAATACAGGTCTTGCATTAAAGTTTTAAGGAGAATTCATGGAGAAAAAGATACAGAAAATCAGGCTGGATCAGGGTGAGGCCGAGCTTTACCAGAACCTTGAAAAATATCGAAAAAAGGCCCTTGAATTAGGAGCGAGCCAGGCGGTTATCGTGAGCCGGGAGGAGATACCGGTGGACGAGCGCGTTACCCTGAAATGTCAGGTACCCAGATGTTTCGGATACGGCACGAGCGTTCACTGCCCTCCCCATACCCTGAAACCGGCCCAGCTCAGAGAATACCTGAAAAAATACAAGTGGGCCGTATTCTTTATTAAAGAGATTCCTCCCCGCGTCATTGTCAGAGACAAAAGCACTATCAAGGAGCGGGTAAAGGCCTTCCAGGAAGTTTTCAAGATCGTCACCGAGATCGAATCCATGGCCTTTTATGATGGTAATTATCTGGCCTTCGGCTTTGCGGCCGGATCATGCCGGCACACCTTTTGCGCCTTGGAAAAAAGCTGCCAGGCCCTGGAAGGACGGAGATGCAAGTTTTCTTTAAGAGCCAGGCCCTCCATGGAAGCGGTTGGTATTGACGTTTACAAAATGGTCGCGTCCCAGGGATGGGACATCTATCCCATTGGAAGCAATGCCAGACCGGAAGACATTCCAAAAGGGAACCTGGCCGGGATCGTTATCGTGTATTGAAAAAAGATTCTCGACGGAGAAAAACAAGCAGGTCAAAGATTATAGTGGTTGTCAAAAATATGTTTGAATGAATACTAGAGTATCAAAATCGAGATTCGCTGCACTTCTAAGAAACTATTTCTCCTGTTTCAGGATTTAATAGCATGAAACCCATTGAATTTGCACGTTTTTTTAAATTATATCTGACCCGTTGTTTATAAGCGCGTTCATAGTAGCCCTGGCCTTTATTGACATATGAAAGACCGGTTATAAATTTCAGGGCCTGTCTTCATGAAAAAATAACCCTGGATATCCCGTGCGGGAGCACGGGGTTCTTTACTAACGATGGCGCCAACACTCATCATTGAACCCTCGAACCACATCACTTCACTTACCCTGAAAGAAAATGATATAATCCTTAAACAAGTTCATAAATAAATCTGGCAAGGATTGGCAGGGGCGGTGTTTCCTCTGTCTGACAGGACAATTAGCGAGATATATGCCGTAAAGGAAATTAATGATGATGGTGGTCAAAGATATCCCCATAGCCGTTTATTTTCAAATTGCAAATATTATAAAAAATCAAATTCTTACGCATGAGTTGACTCCCGGCGCCAAGCTCCCGACTGAGAATCAGATGGCCGAAAAGTATGATGTCTCTCGGCTGACCGTACGCAAGGCGCTGGGGATGCTGATTGAAGAGAATTTGGTTTACAGTATCCGGGGTTCAGGAACCTATGTTACTGACGCCGATAAATGGAAGCCTCGGCCCATTGCCGAGGAAAATTTCGAAAAATGGCTCCAGGAGCGTGTGGAACTGCCTCTCAGGATTCATGAATACGCCATGGTTTCAAATACAGAGACCATATCGAAAAACCTTCAAAACCCGGATGATAAGTTTATTTTCCGGATTAGCGGTGTCAGTTTTTATAATGAGCAACCCCTGATGTATCCCAAATGGCACATTCCGTATGACCTGGGCCGAAAAATTCCCATGGGCGGGCTTGACGAAGGTCCATTCATTCCCCAGTTTGAAACGGAAGTTCACCCCGATCAAATTGAATAAAGCTAATAATAACGGGTAATTAGTGCCGAAATGGCCTGATAATTGTAGGCATGTAATAAATGATTACATCACACAATAAGCTT